>DAONCJ010000365.1:0-4547 GCA_035401985.1 Burkholderiaceae bacterium
TCAGGCGCGCAAACGAGGCCCCGTCGAGCTCGCGCGGATGGGGATCGAGCAGCACTGAACCGCAGCGTCCGCAGACGGGCTCATCGGCCAGCCGATCGGCTGGCACGCGATTCAGCGTGGCACAATCGGGACACACCAGTTGCATCTCGGCTCCCTTCGCATGGCAGGCGCCCGGCGTCATGCGCCGAAGCGGTGGTGTTGTGAAATCAGACTTTCCCGCATATGGGGACGACGCCCGCCAACGCAAGCAGGGCGCAGCCCCCGCCCGACCCCGCCAGATACACCCCCATGACCGACAAGAAGCACCCTCTTTATTTTCTCGGGCCGCAATGGTTCGCGCCAGTGATGGGCTGGTGCGGCCTGGCGCTTGCGTGGTATCGGGCCCAGGAAGGATTCGGTGCCGGGGCAGCGCTGATCTGCGCAGCGTGCGGCGCCGTTGCCGCACTCATCTTCGTCACGGTGCTGGCAGCCGCAATGCTGCGGTACGTGCGCCATCCGGGCGCGCTTGCCGAGGATCTGGCCCATCCGGTGCGCCAGGGCTTCGCCGCGGCGTTTCCGGTGTCGATCATCCTGCTGGCCACGGTGGGGGTCGCGCTGGGGCTGCCTGACCGGCTGAACGAAATCGTCTGGGCGATCGGTCTGGCGGTGCAACTGGGGGTGACCACCTGGATCATCTCCCGCTGGCTTGCCGGAAAACTGCGCTGGGCGTCGATGACACCGGTGGTCTATATCCCGATCGTGGGCAATATCCTGGTGCCACTGGCCGGCGTGCCGCTTCACCATGAGGCGGTGTCGTGGGCGTTCTTCGGCATCGGCGCGTTCTTCTGGCCCGTGGTCACGGCGCTGGTGCTGGCACGCCAGGTCCATCAGCCGATGCCCGACCGGCTGGCGCCCGCCTGGTTCATCACGATTGCGCCGCCCTCGGTGGCAGGCTTGTCGGCACTGACGCTGGGCGCACCTTTTGCGGTGGCGTATGCCGCCCTTGGAGCAGGCGGCGTGATGCTGCTGGCCGTGGCGACGCGCGTGCCGGCCATCGTGAAGGCGCCGTTCGCGATGCCCTCCTGGGCGGCCTCGTTTCCGCTGGCGGCATTCAGCGCACTGCTGTTCCGCGCCACCGCCGATGCGCCGGGCCTGCGTCTGCCCAGCATCCTGATGCTGGTCGTGACTTCGCTGGTGGTGCTCGGCCTGACGCTGGCGACAATCAGAGGGCTGCGCGCCGGCACGCTGCTGGCGCCGGAACCGGTGGCCGTCCTGAGCGTCGAACCCGCTGCCGCAGCGGCCGCCGTGCCGGCTGGCCCGCTGGCTTGAATTACTTGATCAGGAGATCTTCGAGGGTGCGGCCGGCGGCCAGCTCAGCGACCACCCAGGCCGGCTGACGGCCACGTCCGGTCCACAGGTCGCCGGCCGGGCTGCGGTATTTCGGGGCGACTTTCTTGCCGGCCGTGGAGCGGCGCTTCTTGCGTCCGGCCTTCGGATCGGCCGCCTTTTCCGCCTGACGGGCGGCGCGCCGGGGAGCGGCGGGCGCGGCAAGGCCGAGATCGGCCGCCGTCAGACCGAATTCGGCGATTTTCTTCTTGATATCGCGGATGGTCGAGCCGACTTCTTCCTTGCGGGCGGCAGCGGCCTTACGCTGCAGCTCTTCGATCTGATTCTGATATTCGCGGTAGGTGGGGGTCATTCGAGAGCCTTGCGTAATGTCTGCAGAAAAAACTGATAATCAACCGGTCTGCGGGATCATCATAATCGCTCATATGAATAAGATATTCAATATATCCGCGTACAGGTTCGTGTCTTTGCCCGATGCCGGGGATATTCGGACACGACTTCGCGAATCGGCCGAGCTGCTGCCGGTCAAAGGCACCATTCTGCTGGCCGAAGAGGGAATCAATCTGGTGCTCGCCGGTCCGCCCGACGCCGTGCGAGAACTGCTGGCGGTCATTCAGGCGGATCCCCGTCTGGCAGAGCTCGAACTGAAGGAAAGCTGGTCCGCGACCCAGCCGTTCGGGCGCATGGTGATCAAGGTCAAACGGGAAATCATCCGGATGAACGAACCGGCAATCCGTCCGGCAGCCGGACGCGCGCCCGCCGTCGACGCCATGACCTTGAAGCGGTGGCTGGACCAGGGCCATGACGACGACGGAGTCCCGGTCGTCATGCTCGATACCCGCAATGCCTTCGAGGTCGATCACGGCGCATTCGCAGACTGCATCGACTGGCGGCTCGGAAAATTCAGTGATTTTCCGGCGGCGGCAGACCAGCACCGGGCCGAACTGGCCGGCAAGACGGTCGTCAGTTACTGCACCGGCGGCATTCGCTGCGAGAAAGCCGCCATTCATCTGCGCAATGCCGGATTGGAGCGCGTTTATCAGCTCGACGGGGGAATTCTGCGCTATTTCGAACACGCCGGCGCCAGCCATTATCGCGGCACCTGCTTCGTGTTCGATGAACGCGAGGCGCTGGCGCCGGACCTGTCGCCTGCCGGCTGCTAGCGCGCCGGGGCCGGGCCTGGCGGCCGATCCGCCGGCAGCGCGGGCGGGCTGGCGCTGCGCCGCCACAGATGCATCACCGCGTAAGACCGCCAGGGCCGCCATGCCTGGGCTGTCGCTGACGCCTGGGCCGGGGTGCGCGCTCCGAGCACCCGCATCAGGATCAGGTCCGACGCCGGAAACGCATCGGGCCAGGACAGGGCCCGCATGGCGATGTATTGGGCGGTCCAGTCGCCGATGCCCCGCAACCGCTTCAATTGCGCCAGACTCGCCTCGAGAGGCGCTGCGGGCGCCAGGACGAGGCCGTCGTCCAGAATGGCTCGCGCGATCGCCTGGATGGCTGCCGCACGGGCGCGCACGAGGCCGCAGGCGGCCAGTTCGTCCAGGGGCAGCGCCGCCAGGCGTGCGGCATCCGGGAACGCCCGGGACAATGGCGCGGGGACCGGATGCGGGCCGGGGGCGGTCGCGGTCGACCGCGACGCCCTCGCCTTCGTGGCCGGTGTTGCCGGTGTTGCCGCGCCCTGCCACTGCGGCTCGCCCGCTCCATCGCCGAATCGCATCGCCAGTCGCCCGGCGAGCGTGTGGGCCGCCTTCACCGTCACCTGCTGGCCCAGCACCCCGCGCACCGCCATCTCGAAGCCGTCGAAGGCTCCCGGCACGCGGACGCCTGGCGCGTCGGCCGACAGCGGGCCCAGCACGGCATTGACCTGATCGGGCGCGCAATCGAGATCGAGCAGACGGCGGACTCGGGTCAGCACCTCGGCCTGGACCCCGGCCAGCGAATGCGACAAGGTGATCTGAAGGGCCGCCCGTCCCGGACAGGGCCGCACGTCGATGTGTCCGATCGCCCAGCCCTGCGGCGTCGGCAGCCGAACGACCCGCGAATAGTCGTCCGGACCGACCCATTCGACGCCCGCGATCATGCGGCGCGCGAGGAACGCCAAGACCCACGGCCAGTCGTACGGCGGCTGGAAGGGCAGCTCGAAGCGCAGCGGGGCGGCGTCCGAACCGAAATGCGCAACGGGTTGCGCGGCGAGGTTGGCGGCGCAGGAATTGGCAGCGGAGGGTGGCAGCGGCATGGCCCCGCCATGTTCCCACGTCACCCGCCGTCACCCTGCCCGCCTCAGGGGAACCGCGGTGACGGCCCGATCACGCCGCCCAGATCACGCCACCTCGCACGACACCTCGCACGCCACCTCGCATGCCCCTCCGGTCACCCGGGCAGCCAGGGATGCCGGGCGATCCAGTGCTCCGCAATGTCGATGCGCCGGGTCACCCAGACGCGATCGTGCCGCTCGATGTGATCGAGAAACTTCTGCAGCGCAAGAAAGCGGCCCGGGCGCCCGAGAAGCCGGCAATGCATGCCGACCGACATCATCCGCGGGCGCTCCTCGCCTTCGGCGTACAGCACGTCGAAGCTGTCGCGAAGATATTCAAAGAAATGCTGCGCGGTATTGAACCCCTGCGGCGAGGCAAACCGCATGTCGTTGGCGTCCAGGGTATAGGGCACCACAAGATGCGGAACCGTCCCGCCGCCGCCGGTTGCGACGTCGGTCCAGAAGGGCAGGTCGTCGCCGTAATAATCGGAGTCGTAGCGAAACCCGCCGTGCTCGACCACCAGCCGGCGCGTGTTGGGGCTGTCGCGCCCGGTATACCAGCCCAGCGGTGCCTTGCCGGTGAGCTGGCGCAGGATTTCCACCGCGACGCGCATATGCTCGCGCTCGGTGGCCTCGTCCACGTGCTGGTAATGAATCCAACGCCAGCCGTGGCAGGCGATCTCATGGCCCAGTTCACCCAGCGCCTGGCACAGTTCCGGATGACGCTGCAGGGCCATCGACACCCCGAAGACAGTCAGCGGCAGACCACGCCGCTCGAACTCGCGCAGCACCCGCCATACGCCGGCCCGCGACCCGTATTCGTAGATCGACTCCATGCTCATGTGCCGATCGGGATAGGCGGCCGCACCGATGATCTCGGACAGGAACTGCTCGGACCCCGGGTCGCCATGCAGCACGCAGTTCTCGCCGCCCTCTTCGTAGTTCAGCACGAACTGGACGGCAA
>DAONCJ010000366.1:0-4545 GCA_035401985.1 Burkholderiaceae bacterium
CGGCGCGTCGTCCTCGGTCTCCAGCAGGTCCTCGATGCGCGGCAGGTCCTGCATCACCCGCGACAGGTCGAGGTCGCTCTCGACCTCGTCGACCACCGAGGCGGCCGAGCCCTCCTGCTGCGAGTAGGCGCGTGAAATCGCCGAACTCAGTTCGGCGTCTTCCTTGCGCACGGTGACGAGCCGGTAAGGCAGCACGCGCGACAGCTCGGTGAGCGCGCTGACCGGCGTGCGCGGGCTGACCCAGATCTCGATCGCATCGCCCGACTGCCCGGCCACCAGCACATTGAAGCTGCGCGCAAAGCCGTAGGGGACGTAGCGGGCCGGAGAGACGCTGGCCATGCGGACGCTCCTAGTCTTGGTAGGTCGGAATGCTAGTTCACCACTTTGGGCTGGGGCACCGGCACCACCTGTGGAACCACCGGCACGACCGCGCCCGGCATGGGCCGCGGAACCCCCGCCTCTTCCGGACGGACCTCGGTGATGCCCTGCGCCGGACCGACTTCGACACGCACCGACCGACGCGCCGAATTGTCGATATCCGGCGACAGGCTGGCCGGCCCGTTACGAATGGCCGGCGAGCGAGGCGCTGCCGGATCGCCCGGGGGCCGCGGCATGCTGGGCAGATCGGAGGGCGGGAAGTCGGGCAGCAGAAAGCGCTGCGGCAGCCGCGAGTCGCCCTGCAGTCCGCGGATGTAGTCGTAGCGATCGGCGGTGACCGAATGCGCCGCACTGGCGTCGCGCACGATCACCGGCCGCAGAAACACCAGCAGGTTGGTCTTGGTCCGCTTGCGCGAGTCGTAGCGGAACATCTGACCGACCAGCGGCAGGTCGCCCAGGCCCGGCACCTTCTCGCTGCCGCCCTCGACCCGCTCCTCGATCAGCCCGCCCAGCACCACGATCTGGCCGTCGTCGACCAGCACGTTCGATTCGATGGCCCGGCGATTGGTGATCAGGCCCGCCGCCAGCGTGCGGTCCTGCACGTTGGAGACCTCCTGGAATATCTGCAGCTTCACCGTGCCGGCCTCGGACACCTGCGGCCGCACCCGCAGCGTGGTGCCCACGTCGCGACGCTCGATCGTCTGGAACGGATTGACTGCCGCCCCGGCCGTGCCGGTGGCACTGAACTGTCCGGTGATGAAGGGCACGTTCTGGCCGATGATGATGCGGGCCTCTTCGTTGTCCAGCGTCAGCAGGTTGGGCGTGGCGAGGATGTTGGCGTTGGCGCCGCTTTCGAGCGCACGGGCCAGCAGCCCCAGGTTGACCGCGCCGGTCACGCCGCCGATGACCGGGCCGCTGCGGATCAGTCCGATGTTCAGACCCTGGCCGAGCGCCAGGAGGTTGGCGGTGGCATCGAGAATATTGCCGCCCGAGCTGCGCGCCGGCAGGTTGGTGCCGCCGACCACGGTCGAGCCGGTGCCCGAACCCTGCGACAGGAACTGCCACTGGATGCCGAATTCGGCGGCCTTCTCGGCGCTGACCTCGACGATCAAGGATTCGATGAACACCTGCACACGCCGCGCGTCGAGCTTTTCGATGACCGCACGCAGGTTGCGATACAGCGGCGACGGCGCGGTGATGATCAGCGAGTTGGTCGACGAATCGGCCGCGATGATCACGCCGGCGGCGTTCACCGCGACATTGGTCGGTTGGGCCGACGACTGCTGCAGCGGCGCCGAGCCCGGAGTCGACTGTCCACCGGCCGTTGTGCCAGACGCCCCGGTGCTTCCCGGCAGCGTGGACGGCTGGTTGAGGGTGTTCAGCCCCTGCCCCAGCGTGCCCTGGGCACCCGAATCGCCCGACAGCACCGAGCGCAGCACCACCGCCAGCCGCGCCGCCTCGGCATTGCGCAGGTAGACGACATGGATGTTGCCCGGCTCGTTGCTGGGCTGGTCCAGCCGCGACACCAGGCTCTTGGCGAGATTGAGCTTGGCCTGACTGGCCGATCGGATCATCAGCGCATTGATGCGGGTATCGGCCATCACCGACACGCGCTGCCCGGGGTCGGTCTGTGCGCCGGCGCCGCCCGCCCTTTGGGAGTCGTCGAGCAGGCGCGACACCGACACGGCCAGGTCGGTGGCCAGCGCATGGCGCACGGGGATCACCTCGACCTCGCTGGTCGACGGACTGTCCAGCGTGGCGATGATCTTGCTCAGCCGCTGCAGGTTGGACGAATAGTCGGTGATCACCAGCGAGTTGTTGCTGGGGTAGGCGGAAATCGTGTTGTTCGGAGAGATCAGCGGACGCAGCACCGGCACCAGATTGGACGCCGACTCGAAGCTCAGGCGGAAGATCTGGGTGACGATCTGGTCGCCCCCGGGCAGCTCGCCGCGATTCACGCCGACCGGGCCGTTCTGCAGCTTGGCATCCGCCTCGGGCACGACACGGGCGATCTGGCCGGACTCGACAATGGCGAAACCCTGCATGCGCAGTTGCGACTGCAGCAGCTGGAAGGCCTGCGCGCGACTGATCGGCCGTGGCGTTTCCAGCGTGATCTTGCCCCGCACACGCGGATCGATGATGAACGTGCGATTCAGCAGATGGCCGAACGCGCCGATGACGGTGTCGACTTCGGCGTCGCGGAAATTCAGCGTGATGCTGTTCGGGTTGCTGGGCGCGGCGGACGGGCCGGCAGGCGTCGGCAGATCAGCGGCGATTGCGCGGCCGGCGGGCGGCATGACCGTCAGCCACGCCAGGATCGCCAGAACGCCTGCCAGTGTCCCCGTCAGGGCGCGCCAGCGACCTTGCGTCGATGTCCGCACGGACTCGTCACTGCACACTCCCCTATCCTCCGATCCTGATCATCGTCCGGTCCCCCTCGCGCTGGCCTATCAGGCCCAGCAGGGACTGGAGTCTCGCACGATCCGCCCCCTCGCCCCGCGCCTGCGCATTGAATCGAAGCCCGGAACGCTGATCCCAGCGCCCGCTGCCCTGCAGATTCAGCGCGCCCGACACGGTCGACAGCTTCAGATCGACGGTTCGACCGCTGGCCAGCACATCAACCCGGTAGGTGCCCAGTGGCCGCACCGGCGTCATGGCTGAACTGACATCGGCGAGGTCGATCGCCATCCTGCCTTCGAAATTGCCCGGCCGGATCGACAGGGCGTCCCAGCGCAGCCCGAGCATGGCCGAGGGCTGGATAGTATTCCAGGGGGAACCGAGCCTGGACAGCTGTGCCGACGGAAGGTCAACCGAGCCTGCCTCGATCCGCCATTCGGCCAGCGAACCATTGACGCGGATCGGTCGCGCCATGCCCGGCACCGACACGGTGGCATCCACCATACCGGCCAGCAGCGCCAGCGCGCGCAGCTCCCAGCGCACCGGACCGGGCAGCGCGAATCCTTCGGCAACCTCGGCACCCGGGCTGCCGTCGAGCAGGACGAGCCGGCCCTCGCCCTGCCACAGCGTCCCGGTGGCATCGGCGAGCCGGACGCGGTCGTAGGAGGCGCGCCGAAGCGCCAGGTCGGCCCACGATGCCGGTGCGGTGGCCACGGCAACGCCCACGGCCGAGACCGCCCCGGCTGTGGCCAGACCCAGCCATCGCATCCAGTTGCGCGCCATCAGAAGTCACCGGACGTCATCGGCCCGTGTGTCGCCCGCATCAGCCCGCCTCGCGCCGGGGTGCCTCGAGCACCACCCGCACCGAGACGATGCCGTTCTCAGCCTCGCGCGTGATCGACAGATCGACCACCCGCAGGCGGGTTTCGCGCTGGGTGCTTTCCATCCAGCTCAGCCACCGGGCATGCGAGACGCCCTTGAATCTCAGATCGATCAGTTCGCCATTGAGCTCGATCTTCTGGACGGCGGACTCGAGACCGGCCGCCTTCAGCGAGCCCTCGATCGATGCGCGAAGCGCCTGCACGCCCTCGCCAGCCATGGCGGGAACCGCCGCGAGCTGGCGGGCCTCGGCCGACAGCGAGATCATCTGGCTCAGTTGCTGGCGCAGCACCGGAAGTTCGCGCTGCAGCGCCTGTCGGCCCTGCCAGGCAGGCTCGACCAGTGCCAGATAGAAGACCGCAAGCACGGTCACACCGGCCCCGAGCGCCACCAGACGCCGCTCGCGCGGCGCCATCGCGCGCCAGGACTGAACGAGACGTTCGAGCACCCGGTCAGCCCGCCACCGAAATGAGGGCGTGTCCATCGCCCTCGAACTGCAGACGCAGACCGGCCCGCTGGCAGGCGGCGCGCAGTTGCTCGCGATTGACCTGATCGAGCGCACCTGCGCGCCACCGGGCCTTCAGGCGTCCTTCGCGGTACTCGAGCGACGCGAGTGAATCGGCCGCCCGTGGACCCAGCGCCTGGGTGAATCGGGTCAGCAGGGGCAGGAAGTCTTCCGGCCCGCTCTGCCCTGCCCGCAACCTCAGATCGGCCGTCTGGCGCTGCATCTGCAGCAGCGGGTCGACGACCACCTGCGCCTTGGGGAACGCCTGGCGAAAGGTCGCCTCCATGCGCGTGCGCAGTTCGACCCGTTCGCGCGACAGCTGGGCCCAATGCAGATTGAGGCCGATCACCGCCACCAGCGCCGCGGTGGCCGCGATCAGCGCAGGC
>DAONCJ010000367.1:0-4536 GCA_035401985.1 Burkholderiaceae bacterium
GCACCGACTGCGCGACGCCCTGCGCCCCCAGCATGGCGGCCGCTCCATAGAGCGAATGGGTGAGCCGGCGGACGGCCATGGGATCCTCGCCGTCGAGCAATGCGCGCAGCCGCTGCATGTCACCGCCATGCTGCTCGATCAGCAGCGCGAGCAGGCCCAGATACTTGTCGACCCGGCCGCCCATCAGCGACACGCCGTGTTCCCAGTCGACCCCGGCGTTGTTCGCCAGCCGATCCCGCAGGGCCTGGTCGGGCGCCGCCATCTCATGGAGGGGTGGCGAACTGGCCGCCATCTCCTGCAAGGGTGGTGAACCGGCCGACGCGGCGACCGCGGGGCAGTCTGCCGCGGCGTTCGCCGGCGCGGGGCCGTCAAGCCACTTCAAGGCGCAGGCATGCAGGGCGCGCGCGTCGATCGGTTTGGCCAGAAAATCGTTCATGCCGGCATCCTCGCAAGCTCGTCGGTCTTCGTCGAACACATTGGCGGTCAGCGCCACAATCGGCGTCGACGATCCGCCCGGCAGTGCCCGCAGGCGGCGTGTCGCCTCGAGTCCGTCGATCCCCGGCATCTGCAGATCCATCAGGATCAGGTCGTAGCGGCGGGCGCGGGCGGCGGTGAGCGCGCCGTAGCCATCGGTCGCCGTGTCGACCGTCAGATCGAGTCCGACCAGCATTTCACGGACGATCAGCCGGTTCACTTCATTGTCTTCGACGATCAGGACCCGGGCGCCGGCATGGGACGTGCGCAGACGGCGCTCCGCATCCCCGGCATCGACCGCCGCGGCGCCCGGCGAAGCACCCTCCGCGCGCAACAGCCGCGCGGTGAACCAGAAGCAGCTGCCCGCCCCCGGGGTGCTCTCGACACCGACGTCGCCGCCCATCAGTTGCACCAATCGTCGCGTGATCGCCAGTCCAAGGCCTGTGCCCCCGAACTTGCGCGAGGTCGATGCATCCGCCTGCTCGAAGATCTCGAAAATCCGCTTCTGGTCATCCGGGGCAATGCCCACGCCCGTGTCGGTGACCGAGAACCGAATCAGCAGCCATTCGTCCCCGCCGTCCTGCTGCACGGTGCTTTCGAGCGTGACCGTTCCCTGTTCGGTGAACTTGATCGCATTGCCGGCATAGTTCAGCAGCGCCTGGCGCAGCCGCGTCGGGTCGCCGCGCACCCACAGCGCTGACGCAGGCGCGACGGCGACAACACTCAGGCCCTTGGCGTGCGCAGATTCGGCGGTCAGCTCGGCGACGTTCCGCAGCACCGCTCCCACCTCGAAGGTGGCGGTCTCCAGCGTCACGCCACCGGCTTCTATCTTTGAAAGATCCAGAACGTTGTTGATGATCGACATCAGGTGCTGGCCGGCGGTGTCGATCTGAGCCAGGCGTTCGGCCTGCTGTGGCGTCGCTGCGGCCCGGCGCATCAGGTGGTTCAGGCCCAGGATGGCGTTCATGGGCGTGCGGATCTCGTGGCTCATGTTGGCCAGGAACGCGCTCTTTGCCTGGTTCGCCTGTTCGGCCTGCAGGCGCGCCGCAATCAGCTGGGTCTGCGCGCGCTTGCGGGCCGTGACATCGATCCCGAACGCATAGCAGATCTGCCCGCCGTCGGCCTGCAACGGTCCGGCGACGTGATTGACCTCCAGATCGATCGCTTCGTGGTCTGCGAATGCCGGATAGTGGCGCTCTGCGGAGACCGGCGTGCCGGACCGTGCACGGACGACGTCGGCCTCATTGATGCGGAACCGGGTATCGCCCAGGACCTCGAGTCCGTGATGTCCGATGATGTCCTCCTGCCGCCGGCCCAGCCGCTCCGCGAGCCGCTCGTTGCAGTAGGTGTAGATACCGTTCTGATCGACGGCAGAGATGTACCCGGGGAAGGCCTCGAGCAGGGCGCGCATTTCGGCCTCGCTGTTGCGCAGGGCCATCTGGGTGTGCGCATAGGCGGTCACATCGGAGTAGGTCCGGACATAGCCCCCGCCGGGCACCTTGCGCACGCGGACCTCGAGCATCCGGCCGGCTCTCGTTCTGCGCACATAGTCCGTCGACGTGGCGTCGATGTCTGAAACGGTCAGTCCGTTGCGGTCCTGCACGTCGACCACGCTGCCGTCCGCATTGATCTCGCCCCGCTGCGTCTGATAGACGATCAGGTCCTCGATGTCTGCACCGGCATGCAGCACTTCGGGCGGCATCTCCAGCAGTTCCAGGGCACGCTGATTGCAGAACCGCACCCGCCGTTGCGCGTCCTCGCTGACGATGCCCTGCGCCATGATGTCCAGCGTGGTCTGAAGCTCGAGTGTGCGCAGCTCGAGCTGCCGGCTCGTGTCGGCGAGTTCGGCGGGTCGTTCCGGGTTGCGCAGTGCCAATGCCGGGGCGGCGGGATCGCGGGCCGCGACGATGAGCGATCCGACGGCGAGCAGCGGGAGCAGGACGGCAAGCGCGCCCCACTGGACCGGGGCGGCCTGGGGCAGGAGCAGCGCGCCTCCGAGAGCCCAGGCCAGCGAGATCAGCAGCCATCCTGCCTGCGTGCGGCGCCGACCGGTCGGGCGCCCCGTGCGCCCGGAAGCCAGCATCCAGGCGACGAGCATCGCCAGCGCGAGCAAGCCTGCCCATGTGAGCAGGTACGCGTGGTCGGGACCGCGCCACATCGCGGCGGCCACGAGGGTGCCCAAAACGGCGTGGCCCGTCAGGACACTGGCCGGTATTCCCGGGCTCGCCTCTCGCAGCAAATCGAACCTTTCGTGCAATCCGTGCTCGCGCACCTGCCTGGCGATGCGATGTGCCGGGCGGGTGACCCTTTGTGCCGTGGCGTCGTCCCGCTGATGAACGCCCCTCATCACCATAATAAGCCTTGATGGCGGCTCGGCATCCGGTGCCTGTCTGGCTCATCGCTTACCGGAGGAGGTGTTTCGCATGTGGCCTCGTTGCGGCGGCTCGAACGGCGTACTGGCGGTGCTGTGCCTGCTGGTCGGCACCGACTCCCGCGCCTGCGAGCGACCGGGCGCCGGGCCGGGCACTTTTGCCTCCGTCAGTGCGCAGCTGGACAACGACTGGCTGGGCGGCGTCGGCCAGGATCGCGGATACACCAGCGGCATGCAGCTCAGTTCGACAACGAGAGATCTGAACCGGACGCCCGATCCGCACTGCCTGCCGCTTGTCGTGCGCGGCATCCGCAGCGCCCTGAGCGGACTGAGCCCCTCCGCGCCGGACAGCGCATATGTCGAGGTGGGGGTGCGGCAGGATCTGTTCACTCCATCCGATCCTGCCGCCGCCGCGCTGCTGACAGGCGATCGGCCCTATGCAGGGGTGCTGACGCTCAATCTGGGCTATATCGCGCGGCACGGCGATCGATGGAGCACCTCGCTGGTGCGCGTCGGCATGGTTGGCCCATCGGCGCTCGGCGAACAGACGCAGAACGGGGCGCACAAGGTGTTCGGCAGCCGCTCATGGGCCGGATGGCACAACCAGCTGCACGACGAGCCGGTGCTGCAACTGGTCCACCAGCGGCTCCAGCGGTGGGGGGCGTGGCCGACCGTCGGCGGCTGGCGGCATGACCTGATCGGCCATTGGGGCGGTGCCCTGGGCAATCTGGCGACGTTTGCCAATGCGGGAGTCCAGTGGCGTCTGGGGCGGCGGCTGCCGGACGACCTGGGCAGCCATCCGCGCGCGTCGACCGGCGTTCAGGTCGGCGGTGCTCCGGGCGAGGGCGCGCCGCCCGACGATTGGGACTATCACTTCTTCGTGAGCCTCGATGCGAGAGCGGTTGCGCACAACCTCGCGCTGGACGGCAACACGTGGAAACGCAGCCATGCCGTGGACACGCGTCGGTTCGTTGCCGACCTGGGATTGGGTGTCACCGTCAGGAAAGGGCCATGGCAGCTGACGTTCGCCCATTACAACCGCACGCGGGAATTTGCAGGGCAGCAGCTGCTGCCGATCTTCGGCACCCTCACGGTCACTCGCCGATTCTAGGGGCGAGCACCGCCTCGCCAGGGCGGTCGGTTCCGGAACAGCCCGCGGCGCACGGCGATGGATCGGTCCATGCACCGGCGCGGCGTCCGGATCCCTGATCTACACTCGTTGCTCCCAGGCGCGGTGACACAGGAGCGACCGTGAAAAAAAGAACCCTGCTGGCGGCGGCTGTGCTGGCGCTTAACTTTCTGAGCCCGCTTGAAGCGCTGGCCCAGAAATACCCGGACCGGCCGGTTCGCCTGATCGTGCCCTTCCCGCCGGGCGGGTCGGTCGATTTCATCGCGCGGGCGATCGGTCCGCGGCTGGCGCAGGAACTCGGTCAGCCGGTGGTGATCGAGAACAAGGGGGGCGCCAGTGGCACGATCGGCACGGCCGAGGTGGCGCGTGCGAAGCCTGACGGGTACACCCTGCTGATGGTGTTCGATTCGCACGCGGCCAATGCGCATCTGTACAAGGGACTGAAGTACGACACCTTCGATTCATTCGAGTACGTCAGTCTTCTGGTCACGGCGCCCATGCTCGTCATGGGGTCGACCAAGGTGCCGGCCAGCTCGCTGCCCGAGTTCATCGCCCATGCGAA
>DAONCJ010000368.1:0-4536 GCA_035401985.1 Burkholderiaceae bacterium
GCAGCACCCGGATTACGTCGGCTACTTCGAGCCGCTGTCCTCGATGCCCGAGTCGATCAAGGAGCTCTACGTTTACAACCCCGACAAGGCCAAGAAGCTGCTGGCCGAAGCCGGGTACCCGAACGGCTTCACGTTCAAGACGCATATCTGCGCCTGTGACCCGACCATGATGGACCTCGGTCCGCTGGTGGCCGGCTATCTGCAGAAGATTGGCGTCAAGATGGAGTTCGAGCCGCTCGAACAGGGTGCGTTCTTCTCGCTGCTGCGCGCTGGCAAGAACCATCCCGGCATGGCCTACACCAACTCGCACGGCGGTCCCACCACCACGCTGCGCAAGAACTTCACGCAAGGTCAGTACACGAACAACTCGCAGTGGAATGATCCGGTCTTCGAAAAGAAGATGCAGACCATGCACCGCGAGCGTGACGAGCCCACGCGCCAGAAGATGGTCCGCGAGCTGACCCGTGAAATCCTCGACAAGGCCCCTTACATCTGGCTGCCCACCGCCTACACGTATGCGGCATGGTGGCCGTGGGTCAAGAATTACGAGGGTGAGATCTATGGCGGCAGCTTCTGGTGGTCGCCGGTCCACGCCCGCATCTGGGTCGACCAGGATCTGAAGAAGAAGATGGGGTTCTAGACCGCGTGCCAACCACCCAGCCTGATCCCTTCGAAGGCCCATCGAAAGTCATGATCGGAACCTCGATCCTGATGGTGGCCAGCGTCGTCCTGCTGTTCGTTCTTGACGGCCCCGACACCTGGCTGCCGCAATGGCGGGCAATGGGCGGCTGGCTGCTGATCGGCGCAGTGATCTCGTATCACTGCGCGCTCGGCATCCTCGCGGCACGGCTGGGCCGCCGCTGGTTCGCATGGGTGATTCCGGCGGCGCTCACCTTTCCGATCGGCTGGGTGGTGGCGTTTGTGCTGATCCAGCGGCGGGTGGCCGCTGCGCGGACGGCATGACGAGGTCGGCGGGGCCGCCGGCCAAAGCTCGCGCCGCCAGGGCGGGCGCGGCCAAAGTACCAGCTGCAGCCGCCAAGGCAGGTCCGGCGGCAAAGGCATCAACCGCAGCGAAGGCGCCAGGGGCAGCCAAATCCCGTGTGGCAGGCAAGGCGTCAGCCCCGACCAGGGCACACGGCGCCGCCAAGGCGCCTTCAGCATTCAAGAGGCCGATCACCGCCAAGGCGGGCAAAGCGGGCAGATCGACCAAAGCCCCCCAGGCGCCCGCAGCCGATTCGGGCGATTTGCGCCCGTTCCTGCGTTTCTACCATTCGGCCGCCTTGCGCACGAAAACGCTGGAACTGCTGCACGCCATCGAAACTGCGGCCGATCCCACCGTCCACCGGGCGGCGCTCGCCGAACTTGTGATCGAGCTGACCGACAACGGACTCGACTACTGCTTCGTCCAGCCGCTGATGCTGTCCAAACCGGGCTTCGTCGTCGAACAGAGCGCCCGGCTCGGTCTGGTTGGCGTCCAGCAGGTTTTCGGGTCGGTCGCGCGCAAGATCATCGGGCACATGGGCGGCCCGCAGCTCATCTCGGTGTGCGGATCGATCCGGCGGTTCATGCGCTGAGCACACGAAGGCACGGTGGCCTTCTACCTCAGCCCGCCGGCGTGATGCTCGAGTTGCCCGATGCAGGTTCCCCAGCCGTCGAAGAAGCCCATCTCCTCATGACGATCGCGGGCGGCCTTGTCCTTGTGAAGCACCCTGGCCACATACCGCGTGCCGGCTCCTTCGTCGCTGAGCGTGATGAACGCCGTCATCGGCATCCACGGTTCGGGCGCCGGCCGCAAGCCCGCGACCAGCGCGGTCGTCCAGACGATGCGCGACTGTGGAACGATCTCCAGGAAGGCCCCCGGGTTGTCGCTGACTTCGCCGCCCGGGCCCCGCATCCGCGTATGGAAGCTGCCTCCGGGCACCAGATCGAGCGCGATCACTTCCGTGGTCCACGGCTTGGGGCACCACCAGTGCCGCAGATGGGCGGGATCGGTCCAGGCATTCCATACCAGGGCGCGCGGCACGTTCAGCAGGCGCGAGATCACCAGATCGAGATCGCTGTCGTCGGCCATCGGCTTGCTCCTTCACAGGCAGAGGTTTCAATATAAGCGGGCGAGTCGATCGCCGGGCGTCTCAGACCCTGCCCTTCGGCGGGCCATGAAGCCCGATTCAGCCCGACCAACAGAGGAGTCCTGCATGCGGATCACCGCCACCCCATTGACCGCCGCCCTGGCCGGCGCCTTTTCGGCGATCGTCTGGCCGCGGCTGTGGCCGATGTTCAGCGATGCAGGCTCGTCGGGCAGCGTGGGTGTGGTGGTGATCACGCTGCTGGTGATCGCCCTGCCCGCTCATGCCTTCGTCGTGGGGTTCGGGAGACAGGCGCGCGCGGCTGGCGGGCTCGACACGCCGCTGCTCAAGCGCATCGCCACATGGCTGGCGGCCGCCGGCGCCATCGTGGCGCTCGGCCGCCTTGCGGGCACGCTCTGAGACCGAGGCAGGCGTTACGGTCGTGCTGAAACGGCGGCACTTCCCCTAAACTGGCGGCCTGTTGACCAAATTGACGACTGGCTCATGATTGTCCGCCCCCGAGTAAAAGGCTTCATCTGCACCACGGCCCATCCGATGGGATGTCAGGCCAATGTCGATGAACAGATCCGCTTCGTCAGCAGCCACGGGCCGATCGCCGACGCACCCAGGCGCGTGCTGGTGATCGGGGCCTCGACCGGCTACGGACTGGCCTCGCGCATCACGGCCGCGTTCGGCGGCGGCGCCGGCACGGTGGGCGTGTTCTTCGAGCGGGCTGCGGCCGGCGAGCGCACGGCCACGGCCGGCTGGTACAACTCGGTCGCGTTTCAGCGGGCCGCCGAGCAGGCGGGGCTGTACGCGTCGAACATCAACGGCGACGCCTTCGGTGACGCCGCGAAGGAAAAGGCCATCGAGCTGATCCGGGCCGACCTCGGACAGGTCGATCTGGTCGTCTACAGCCTGGCCTCGCCGCGCCGCCAGCATCCCGACACCGGCGTGGTTCACTCGTCGGTGCTCAAGCCGATCGGCAAGTCGATCACCCAGACCGGCCTGGACACCGATCGCGAGACCATCCGCCAGTTCGCGCTGCAGGCAGCCACCGACGAAGAGATCGCCAACACGGTTGCGGTGATGGGCGGCGAAGACTGGGAGCGGTGGATCGATCGGCTGGGCGCGGCAGGTGTGCTGTCGCCGCAATGCAAGACCACCACCTACACCTACGTCGGTGAGCAGACCACGCGCGACGTGTATTGGGACGGCACCATCGGCGCGGCCAAGAAGGACCTGGACCGCGCGGCGGCGAGTCTGCGGGCGCGCGGCTTCGACGCGTCGGTGTCGGTCCTGAAGGCCGTGGTGACGCAGGCCAGCGCGGCCATACCCGCCATGCCGCTGTACCTGGCGGTGCTGTTCAAGGTGATGAAGGATCACGCCACCCACGAGGGCTGCATCGAGCAGATCCACCGGCTGTTCACCGAGTGCCTGTACAGCGCGAATCCGCGCCGCGACGACGTCCAGCGTTTCCGCGTCGACGACAAGGAGCTTCGCCGCGAGATCCAGGCGGAGGTCGAGGCGCTGTGGCCGACGATCTCCAACGAGAACCTGAACGAAGTCTCCGATTTCCGCGGCTTTCGGGCCGACTTCCTGAAGCTGTTCGGCTTCGGTGTGGCCGGTGTCGATTACGACGCGGACGTCGAAGTCGATCTGCCGATCGGCCGGCTGACTGATTTGACACGCTGACGCACGCGAATCGGCCCTAGCCGGGGCTCATCTCGAACTCCCGATCGCGGGGGCGCGCCGTGGGACACATTAACCGCGATTAACCGCGCGCCGCCGACATCTCTCGCAGGGGACTCATGGCCGTAGCGCCAGCATTCCCGCGTGCGCAAGCATATTGACCGACTCGGCAACAGACCGATCCCCACTTGAATCGTACGTATAGTGGTTCGAATTTAGCGAATCCTACATATTCTGTATTTACCCGGGAAGGATTCTGACGATTCACTTCCACAGTTCCGAACGAGCTATTCCTATTTGCCGATTCGTCAGCCCCCAACGTACTGCTCGCTAGAATTTAGGGCAAAAGAAATTGACCATATTGCCGCGCAGCTTAATTTTGCGGATAGATATGCAGCTCATCAAAACTATGTACAAGTTCGTCTCTATCGCAACAACAATTCCGTCATCCAGCGGCCCGCGCTTGACGACAAGCGACATGAGCGCGCCCACTCGTACGTCAAACATGGTTTATTGTTCCGAAAACACTTGAGATAAATAATTCAGAACCAAAGGAATTTCGACGTGATCCGGAGTTGGAAGAATCTCCCCGACAAGAGACTTTTAGCGCTGCCTGTCATTGCTCTCTCTATAGGCCTGACGGGGTGCGCCGTTCAATCGCCGCCGCTTCAACAACGAGAGGCTCCCCAAAGCCTTAAAGACCAGACGATTGCACAAAAAGCCGCAACCGCTCCCGCGCCTCCGGCACCGAGTCTCAAACGTAAAATCGCCTTGGGGC
>DAONCJ010000369.1:0-4511 GCA_035401985.1 Burkholderiaceae bacterium
CCAGTGAGTGGGTTCATGTCGTATCCGATCACGCTTTGCCGAGCTTCTGGAGGATCTTGAGCAGCTTCTCCTCGAGCGTGGCCTTGGTGAACGGCTTGACGATGTACCCGGACGCGCCGGCCTGGGCCGCCATCACGATGTCTTCCTTGCGCGCCTCGGCGGTGACCATCAGCACTGGAATGTGCTTGAGCGATCCATCGCCACGGATGTTCGTCAGCAGCTCGAAGCCGTTCATGTTCGGCATGTTGATGTCGGACACCACGAAATCGAACGCACCGGCACGCAGCTTCGTCAGCGCGGCCTGGCCATCCTCGGCCTCGTCCGCATTGGCGTAGCCGATCTCCTTGAGCAGATTGCGGATGATCCGGCGCATCGTCGAAAAGTCATCGACGATCAGGAACTTCATTTCGGCCATGTTGCTCATCGCTTCACCTCACTTTTCCCCAGAATCTTCATCAACTTCGGCCCCGCGCAGCAGGCGCATCTCGGCTGCGCGGTTCATCACCACGATCGAGATCCTGCGATTGACGGGGTGGCGCGGATCGTCGGCCTCCAGCGGCACCGCCGCGGCCAGCCCGACCACGCGGATCACCTTGGCGTCTTCCATTCCGCCGGCCACCAGTTCGCGGCGCGACGCATTGGCCCGATCAGCCGACAGCTCCCAGTTCGAGTAGCCGCGGTCGCGGTTGCCGAATGGCGCGCTGTCGGTGTGGCCGGCCAGCGACACCTTGTTGGGCACGCTGTTGAGCACCTAGGTGTGGCCGGCCAGCGACACCTTGTTGGGCACGCTGTTGAGCACCTTGCCGATCTCGCGCAGCAGTTCACGCATGTATTCCTTGACCACCGCGGCCCCGCTGTCGAACATCGGCCGGCTCTGATCGTCGACGATCTGGATGCGCAGGCCCTCCGGGGTCAGATCGAGCTTGATCTGACTGCTCATGTCCGCCAGCTTCGGATTGCTGGAGATCGCGTTCTCGACCTTTTCCTTCAGGGCTTCCAGGCGTGCACGCTCTGCGCGCCGCTGTTCGGCTTTCAGCGCCTGCAGGTTGATCGTCTTGCGATCGGCCTCGATGTCGCCGCGCTTGACCTGACCGGTGGTACGCGTCAGGTCCTGGCCGCCCCCCTGGAGGACATGCGCGCTGTCCCCGCTGCCCGAGCCGCCGCCGAGCGCGACCTTCAACGGGGTGCTGAAATGATCGGCAATGCCCTGCAGGTCGCCTTTGGTCGTGGACCCGAGCAGCCACATCAGCAGGAAGAAAGCCATCATCGCCGTCACGAAGTCGGCATAGGCGATCTTCCAGGCGCCACCGTGGCTGCCGTGACCGCCCTTCTTGATCTTCTTGACGATGATGATCTGGGACTTCTTGTCGCCGGGAGGCATGCGTATCTTTCGTGGACTTCAATCGCTGAGCGGCCTCGCCGGTCAGGCCTTCTTCTGCTTGACGTGCGTCTCGAGCTCGGCAAATGTCGGTCGCTCGGTCGAGAACAGCACCTTGCGACCGAACTCCACCGCAATGGCGGGCGCATAGCCCTGCATGCTTGCAAGCAAGGTGGTCTTGACGCACAGCAGTTCCTTGGCGGCCTCTTCGGCCTTCTGTTCGAGAAGGCTGGCCAGAGGCGACACGAAGCCGTAAGCCATCAGAATTCCGAGGAAGGTTCCGACCAGTGCGCCGGCGATCATCTGCCCGAGCACCGCCGGTGCCGCACCGACCGACGCCATGGTTTTCACCACGCCGAGCACCGCCGCGACGATGCCGAAGGCGGGCAGTCCGTCGCCCAGCTTGTTGATCGAGTTCATCGGTCCATGCGCTTCCTGGTGATGGGTCTCGATCTCGCTGTCCATCAGGCTTTCGATCTCATGCGGATTCAGGTTGCCCGACACCATCATGCGCAGGTAATCGGTGATGAACTCGACCAGATGATGGTCGCTGCCGATGACGGCGTACTTGCTGAAGATCGGGCTGTCGTGCGGCGACTCCACGTCGCGCTCGATCGACATCAGACCCTCCTTGCGGGCCTTCGACAGAATCTCGTACAGCAGCGCCATCATTTCCATGTAGCGCGCCTTCGTGTACTTCGACCCCTTGAACAGGGTCGGCACCGCCTTGACGGTGGCCTTGATGCTCTTGGTGCTGTTGCCCACGAAGAACGCGCCGGCAGCCGAGCCGCAGATGATGAACAGCTCGATGGGGGCGGCTTTGATGATCACGCCGAACTTGCCGCCGGCCAGCGCGTAACCGCCGAACACTGCGCCGAGCACAACGACGTAACCGATGATGACGAACATGAGGGGCCCTGGCCTGAGTGAAAAACTTCTCTTGCCATCTTTCGGCCCTGCAGGCAGCTACTTGAGCTTTCGCGGGCACCGTTGGGCGGCTCGTACAGGGTGCACAAGCCGTTGATTCTGCGGACAAAAGAAAAGGCGGGTGAAAACCCGCCTTATGTCCTCAAGCGTCCCGGATCGGATCCCGCATGCGCAGATCCCGGCCCTGAGCGCCTGCCGCGCGAGCCCCTGTTCAAACAGGGGCCACCACGCTCGCGACCGCGCTCAGTGAATCGATCCCTCGCGGCGGCCCTTGCCTGCACGCGCCGGCGGATCGCACAGGCCGCACACATAACGCTCGGTCAGCTCGTAGGCGTGGTTGACGAACTGTCCCTTGCAGCGGGTGCACTTGGTCAGGCACAGCATGCCCGAGTCGATGAACTTCACCAGCCGCCAGGCGCGGGTGATCGAAAGCAGCGGCTCGACAGCGTTGGTCTGCACCTCGGCCTGGTACAGCTCGTACGCCTTCATCAGTGCCTCGACCTCGTCCAGCGCGCTGGCCTTCTGAAGGTACTCGTACATGTTGAAGAACAGCGACGCGTGGATATTGGGCTGCCACGACAGGAACCAGTCGGTCGAGAACGGCAGCTGGCCCTTCGAAGGCGACTTGCCGGCGACTTCCTTGTACAGCTTGAGCAGGCGCTCGTAGGGCAGATTGGTTTCCGACTGCAGCAGCTGCAGGCGGGCTCCCATGCCGATCAGCGCGATGGCGCGCTGCACCTGCTTGTTGTCCTCGAGAAGGCTGCGGGTGGCCATGTCAGACCGCCTCGCTGAACTTGCCAGCCATCAGGATGCTGGCGTGCAGGCGGGAGGCGTTGCCGTCCTCGCGCTCGCCGCGGCGGCCGTGGTCTGCGAGCAGCGACCAGATCATCTCCTCGTCGAAGCGGAAGCGGCACATCAGCGTGTTGCCCGAGGCGACCTTGATCATCTGGCTGGGTGTCAGCGCCTCGATGATCGATGCAACCTCTTCGGAGATGCCCAGGCGATACAGCGCCTGCGCCCTGTCTGCCCGAATCAACCGTTGGGCCAGGATCAAATAGGAAAGGTTGGCATCCCTAATTTCAGACATCAGGCGGTCTTCAGTCAACATAGCATTCTCCTTGGGGGCTGGTGGTCTTCTGTTCGCGTCACGTCTCGAACTGACGCCAGTCTCGGGAAAAGCACGGGTTTCTTGAATCAGAAGAACTCGGTGAAAAAAGCACCGGTTCTTCCTACGCCTGTAGGAGTTCTTCCGATCCCCCTCGCGGCCCGGTAGTCCTAAAGCCCCGACACCCATCGCCGATAACCCTAGCAACGGGACACAAACCCGCCGTCCACCACAGCCCGAACGGGCCACGGCCGGACCCGGATCCGAGCGCCACCCGGCACTCGGGATGCAGACCGCAATTGACCTGAATCAGGTCACTCTAGGAGCTCGCGATGGCCCAAGTCATCAATACCAACCTGTTCTCGCTGAACGCTCAGCGGAATCTTTCCTCGACTCAGAACGTGCTGTCGCAGTCGATTCAGCGTCTGTCGACCGGCCTGCGCGTCAACAGCGCCAAGGACGACGCGGCCGGCCTGGCCATCGCCGAACGCATGAACTCCCAGGTGCGCGGCATGAACGTCGCCCAGCGCAACGCCAACGATGCGATCTCGCTGTCCCAGACGGCCGAGGGCTCGCTGGGCAAGATGGGCGACATGCTGCAGCGGATGCGTGAACTGGCTGTGCAGTCGAGCAACGCCACCAACAGCCAGAGCGACCGCGACGCGCTGCAAAACGAATTCAGTCAGCTTCAGTCCGAGATCACGCGGACCGCCGACACCACCCGCTTCAATGGACTGTCGGTTCTCACGCAGACCACGTCGTTCGATTTCCAGATCGGCGCCAACGCGACGACCGACGACCAGGTGTCGATCACCGCGGTGAACATCACCGGCGCGACCACCACCACCGGCGCGAACGACGGCGCGGTCGCCTCGGCGGTCGGCACCGGTGTCGACATCTCATCGGTGGGCACCCGCGGCGGCGCCGCAGGAAGCGCTGACTACGGCAACTATGCGGCTGGCACGGCAGGCACCGGTGCGCTCGGCGCCATCGAGACCATCGACTACGCGATCTCGCAGGTCAACACCGCGCGCTCGTCGTTCGGTGCGGCGCAGAACCGGTTCGAGAACGTGATCTCCACCCTGCAGGTCGCCACCGAGA
>DAONCJ010000370.1:0-4489 GCA_035401985.1 Burkholderiaceae bacterium
CCCTGCTGTTCGGTTCGATCAGCCGGGCCTCGCTGTCGGTGGCGCAGGCAGCACCGATGGTCGCGACCGCCTACAGTGCGCTGGCCGTGGGCATCGCGCTCAGCTACAGCGCACGCTGGCTGCTGCGGCCCGACGCGCGCCAGTTCGCGTCGGGTGCGCAATGCGGGTTCCGGTTCAACTCGTACATCACGCTGGCGCTGGCCTCGCGCGTCGGCGAGGCCCCGGGGCTTGCACTGGCGGCGCTGATCACCGGCTTCATCGTGCCGGTGGCCAACACCGCTGCGGTGTATCCGCTGGCCCGCCATGGCGGTGGCAGCGTCTGGAAGGCCCTGGTGCGCAATCCGCTGGTCCTCGCCACGCTCGCCGGCCTGCTCAGCCAGGTCGTCGGCCTGAAGGTGCCCGAGCCGATCGATGCCACGCTGCAGCGAATGGGACAGGCGGCGCTCGCGCTCGGCCTGCTGTGCGTCGGCGCCGGCCTGCGGCTGCAGCGCGACCCGGACACCGAACCGGCCCTGGTCCGCAGCGCCCGCCGTCTGACCGTCTGGTTCACGCTGGGCAAGCTGGTCGCCATGCCGGCAACCGCACTGTTGATGTCGCGGCTGCTGCAGCTGCCGCCACTGGCCACGACGATCGTGGTGATGTTCGCCGCCATGCCGACGGCGCCGGCCGCCTACGTGCTGGCCAACCGGATGGGCGGCGATGGCCGGTTTGTCGCGTTCCTGATCACCGTCTCGACGCTGGGCTCGGTGATCGCACTGCCGATCTGGCTGGGGATGCTGTAGGCGGCCGGTCAGGTCAGAAAGCCGCGGATGCGCACCGGATCGAGGATCTGGATCTCGGAGCCATGCACCTCGATCAGGCCCTCGTGCGCCAGTTCGTTGAGCACGCGTGAAAAGTGCTCGGGGGTGAGGTTCAGCCGCGAGGCGATCACACCCTTCTGGGTGGCCAGCTGGATGCGCAGCGGCAGCGCCGGATCGGCGTGCTCGTCCAGGTCGCGCAGCAGATAACCGATCACCCGCTGCATGCCCGAGCGCAGCGAATACGCCTCGACGTCCTGGATCAGTCCGTGCAGCCGCATCGACAGCCCGGCGATCATCCGCCGTGCCAGCCGGGGGTCTCGCTCGATCTCGGCATCGATCGTCGCCTTCTCGATGTGCAGCATCAGCGAGTCGGCCAGGCACTGGGCGAACACCACGTAGGGGCGATCGGTGAACATCAGCGCCTCGCCGAAGCTCTGGCCCGGATGAATGATCTCGACCACCTTCTCGGCGCCCTGCGGGGAGACGAATCCGAGCTTCACCTGACCGAACACCAGCGCATGGAAACCGACACAGGGATCGCCGCGCTGAAACACCACCTTGCCCTTGGGCAGGCGCAGTTCGGTGGTGCCCTTGGCGATCCGCTCCAGATCCTCGGCGGCAAGCTGCTGGAACATCGGCAGATTCGCAAGGAAGGTGGTCGTCTTGATGCGTACGTCTCGCATGGCGTCGTCGGCTTCGGTCAGGCGGTGATCATGCCACCATCGATCAGGATCGACTGGCCGGTCAGGCCGCTGGCTTGCGGCGAAGCCAGGTGGACGGCCATGCCGGCGATCTCGTCGGCTCGCAGGGCACGCGCCATCGGCACCCGCTGGTTGATCAGTGCGGCGAACACGGCGTCGGGATCCGCGACGCCCTTGGCAGCCGCATCGCGCTTCAGGTCGACCAGCATGTCGGTGTCGATGAATCCCGGGCAGATCGCGTTGACCGTCACGCCGCGCGCCGCGGTTTCGATGGCCACGCAGCGGGTGAGCCCGACCACCGCATGCTTGCTGATGTTGTACGCGCTCTGGTTGCGCGAGCCCCACTTGCCGGCGGTCGAGGCGATGTTGACGATGCGGCCGTAGCCGCGCTCGAGCATCCCCGGCAGAGCAGCCTGGGTCAGATGGATCACCCCGAAGAGGTTCACATCGAGCAGTCGCTGGAAGTCGGCCGGCTCATATTCCAGGAAGCCCTTGGCCAGGTAGATGCCGGCGTTGTTGACCAGCGCGTCCAGACGTCCGAAGTGCGCCTCGCACCGGGCGACCGCCGACAGACAGGCCGCGCGGTCGGCCACATCGAAACCGAGCGCGAGCTTGCGCCCCGGCGCATCGGCGATCGCAGCCATCACATCGGCCAGACCGGCTTGGGAGCTGGCCGTCAGGCACAGGTCGGCGCCCTCGGCGGCGAGCGCCTGGGCGATGGCCCGCCCGATGCCGCGGCTGGCCCCGGTGACCATCGCGACCGTGCCCGTCAGGCGCATGCCGCCGGCCGGGGTGCCAGGCGCGGCCGCCCCGCCCTGGGCGGTGGCCATCAGTAGCCCGCCTGCTTGTCGACCACGTTCAGCAGCGGCCGGCCGGCGACGAAGTGGTCGTAATTTTCGAGGAACACGGTCATTGCGTTGTCCAGCCAGCCGGCGACGCGGTCGGCGCAGTGAGGAGACATCAGCACATTGTCCAGGCTGTAGAACGGGTGCCCGGCCGGCAGCGGCTCGGTGTCGAACACGTCGAGCGCGGCGCCACGGATGCGCCCTTCCTTCAGCGCCGAGATCAGTTCCGACTCGACGATGGTCGGCCCGCGCCCGACATTGATGATGACCGCGTCGGGCTTCATCACCGCGAACTCGGCGGCCCCGATCAGCCCGGTCGCGCCCGGCACATTGGGAGCCGCGGCGCACAGATAGTCGGCCTGCGCCACCATGTCGGTCAACTTTCCGTGCCCGAAGACCTGGTCGACCAGCGGGTCGTCGCGCGATAGCTCCGGGCGGCGCCGGTACGCCAGCACGCGCATGCCGAAGGCCCTGGCGAGTTCCGCAGCGGCCCGGCCGATTTCGCCGTAACCGACGATCGCCAGCGTGCGCCCATGCAGTTCCTGCATGTAGAACGGATCCCAGGCGCCGCGGGCCTGACTGGCGCGCAGGCGACGCATGTCCTTCGCGAAGAACAGGCATCCGGCCATGACGAATTCGGCCAACGACCGCTTGAACATGCCGCGGCCGTTGGTCAGCGTGGCCGGATGCGAAATCAGGTCCGGGAACATCAGCGTCTCGACACCGGCCGACAGCGAATGGACCCACTTCAGGTGCGGCGCCTGGCCGATGATCGCCTCGAGCACCGGGCTGCGGCCCATGTCGCACAGCACGGCCGTGAGGCGGCCCGCATGGCTGGCGGCTACGGCGGCATCGGAGGTCACGACGAAGGAGGTGCCCGCAGGCAGGCGCGACAGCAGTTTGAGGTGACGGGCCGCTGGATCGCCGAGGACCAGCAGGTGGTGGGAAGTCATGCGTGCAATTCCGGATGTCGAGAGGCGGGCGGGCCCGAGCGGGCCTGCGGACCCGCATTGTGGCCGAAGGCCGTCGGCGGCGCACGGGGAGGACGGGCGTCTCATGGGAGAATCGGACGGCGATGAGACTCGATGAATCCGATGCCCTGAACCTGACGGCGGCGCTGCGCCGGATGTCGCTGATTGCGCCGGATGAAACACCCGAACTCGAGCCACTCACCGGCGGGGTCTCCTCGCTGATCGTGCTGGCGCACACGCGCCGCGGTCCGGTATGCGTCAAGTCCGCCCTGGCTCGGCTGAAAGTGGCGGCCGAGTGGCTCGCCCCGGTCGAGCGCAACACCGCCGAAGTCGCCTGGATGCGCCTGGCGGCCGGCGTGGTGCCCGACAACGTGCCCGCCATCCTGGGCGAGGACCAGGTGGCACGCGCGTTCGCCATGGCCTATCTCGACCCGCGGGATCATCCGGTCTGGAAGACGCTTCTGCTGGCCGGCGAGGTCGACGTCACGGTCGCGGTCCGGGTCGCGCGCGCACTGGTGGCCGTGCATCGCGCCACCGCCGGGCGCGCCGATCTGGCGGCCGCCTTCGCCCATGACGCCAGCTTCTTCGCCCTGAGACTGGACCCGTATCTGGGCGCCGCCGCACGGGCCCATCCCGATTGCGCATCGGCCCTGCACGCGCTGATCGAGGTCACCGCGGGCACCCGCCTCGTCCTGGTCCACGGCGACATCAGCCCCAAGAACATCCTGTGCGGTCCGGCCGGCCCGGTGATCCTCGATGCCGAATGCGCCTGGTATGGCGACCCGGCTTTCGACCTTGCCTTCGTGCTCAACCATCTGCTGCTCAAGTGCGCCTGGCGACCGGATGCCGCGCCGGCCTATCTGAGCGCGTTCGATGCGCTGTTTCGAGCCTATCGGGAGGCCGTGGACTGGGAGCCGGCGTCGACCCTCGAGCAGCGCGCCGCGCGCCTGCTGGGCGGGCTGCTGCTGGCACGGATCGATGGCAAGTCGCCGGTCGAATACCTGACGCTCGAATCCCAGCGCGATCCGGTGCGCAAGATAGCCCGCGGTCTGCTGCTCGACCCGCCCGAGACGATCGGACAGGTCCGCGCGGCGTTCGCTGCGGGCGTGGCGGCCCCTTGAAGCCAGCCCACAGAGATCAGCCCGCCCGCTGAACCCAGCCCGCTGAAGTCA
>DAONCJ010000371.1:0-4476 GCA_035401985.1 Burkholderiaceae bacterium
GATCAGCGCGGGCGCGGCGATGACTGCGCAGATGATGTACGACGCGGTCACCGGCACTGCGAGCCCGACGATCCAGACGATCAGCGCCGTGTAGATGGCGGTCAGGGTCAGAGAGCCGCCGGCGTATTCCAGAATGATCGACGAGAACTTGAGCCCCAGTCCGGTGAGCGTCACCACCCCGACGATCAGTCCGGCGCCCGCGCAGGTCGTGCCGACATTGAGCATGCCGATCGAGCCGCCCTCGAGGGCCTTGACCACGCCCGATCCGAGCAAGGCCTTCAGCGGTCCGCGCGGATCGCTGAACAGGTTGCGCGGCAGCAGCGCGGTCTTGCGATGGAGCAGGCTGGTCAGGAACGACAGCACGGTGGCCCAGAACACCGACAGCACCGGCGAAAAGCCCATCAACATGAAGACGATGATCGAGATCAGCGAGACGAAGTGGAACCAGTACTCTCGGGTGAGCTCCCATACCCCCGCAACCTTCTCGAAGGTCACGTCGCGCATGCCGTATTTGCGCGCATCGATCTCGACCATCAGGAACAGTGCCAGGTAGAACAGGATCGTCGGAATCACCGCCATCAGCAGCACATCGAGATACGAGATCTTCAGGAACTCGGCGATGAGGAATGCCGCCGCACCCAGCACCGGGGGCGAGATGATGGCGCCCAGCCCGCCCGCGGCCAGCAGACCGCCCGCCGCGTTGCGCTCGTAGCCGACCTTGGCCAGCATCGGATAGGCGACCGAGCCCAGCGTGACCGTGGTGGCCACACCCGAGCCGGACGGGCCGCCCAGCAGGAACGAGGCCAGCACCACCGTGCGGCCCGCGCCGGTGGGCTTGCCGCCCATCGCCGAGAACGAAAAATCGATGAAGAACTTGCCGGCCTGCGAGTACTGAAGAAACGCGCCGAAGATGGTGAACAGGATGATCAGAGACGACGACACGTCGATCGCCGAGCCGAAGATGCCCTCCAGCGTCATGTACATGTGGCCGACCAGCCGGCCCACTTCGTATCCCTTGTGGGTCCAGGGCGCGGGCAGCCACGGGCCGGCAAAGGCGTAGGCGATGAACAGGCTGGTGATGATCGGCATCACCCAGCCGTTGGAGCGGCGCATCGCCTCCATGATCAGCAGGATCAGCGCCACGCCGAACAGGATGTCCAGCGTCTCGGGGCTGGTGTTGCGGTCGGTGAAGTCATCACCGCCCATCAGCATGTACGCGACGACAGCCACCGACATCGCCGCCAGCAGCCAGTCCCACGCCATCACGCGGTTGCGGAATCGGCGGGCCACCGGAAAGCACAGGAAGGACAGGAACAGCACCATCGCCACGTGGACCGGACGCAGGGTCTGGGTCGGCACGATGCTGTAGGCGGCGTACAGATGGAAAACCGACATCAGCACCGCGGCAAGCGTGACAAAGAGGGCCAGCGCGCCGGCCAGATGGTTTGCCGCCCCTTCTTCCTCCTCGATGAACGCCTCGGCCTTCTTCAGGGCCTCGTCGCTGACGGCACCGTCGGCCATCAGTTGATCTTGACGCCGCGCTCGGCCAGATACTTGATCGCGCCGGGGTGATAGGGAATCGGCGTGGCGGAAGCCTTCTGGGTCTCGAGCTTGAAGTTGGCCGCCTCCTTGTGGACCGCGATCAGATCGTCACGCTTCTCGAAGATGGTCTTGACGATCGCGTAGGCTTCCTTCTCGGACATCGACTCATGGGCGACCAGGATGTTCCACACGGTGGCCTGCTTGTTGTCGGTGTCCATGCCCTTGTAGACCGACTTCGGGATCGTGTCCTCGACGTAGAGCTGGCCGTATTTCTGGTTCATCTTCGCCACCACGTCGGCATGGTCGATCATCTTCAGCTTCGTGCCGGGCGTGTTCGCAAGGTCGGTGACAGCAGCCGTCGGCAGACCGCCGACCCAGAAGAAGGCGTCGATCTTGCGGTCCTTCAGCGCATTGACCGATTCGGCCACGCCGAGCCGTTCGCGCTTCAGATCCTTGTCCTTGTCCAGACCCGCGGCCTCGATCACCCGGAAGGCCATGACTTCTGTCGCGCTGCCCGGCGAGCCGGTCGACACGCGCTTGCCCTTGAGATCGGCCATCGTCTTGATGCCGGTGCCCTCGATGGTGGCCACGTGCATCCGGTTGGGGTAGAGCACCATCAGCGTGCGCAACGGCACCTTGGCGCCCTTGAACTTGTCCACGCCCTGCTGCGCATCCTGCGCTGCGTCGGCCATCGCGAAGGCGATATAGGGCTTGCCGGAGGCGATCAGCTTCAGGTTGTCGACCGACCCGCCCGTGACCTCGGCGGTTGCCTGCATGCCGGGCACGTATTTGGAAAGCGCCGCTGCCAGGCCGCCTCCCAACGGGTAGTAGACGCCGCCGGTGCCGCCAGTGGCGATCGACAGGTTCTGGGCAAAAGCGGCGGCGCTGAACAGCGCGGCTGCGGCGGCAATGGCGCCGCGGACGTGAAGGGCTTTGAGCATGAAGTGATCCTGACGGGGGGTTCCGGACATGCGTTGATCGGCTGGGGGGGCCAGTCTATTGAAGTCAGGGCGGCGCGGTCAATTCGGTCCTGTGCGTGTCACAAACCCGCGCGGCGACCGACAGGGCCGAGCGGCGAAGCCGTATGGTTGCCGAATGACAGCCGACACCCACCCTCTCCCTGACAATCCCGGGCCCCTGAAGGGCATGCGGGTGATCGATCTCACCACCGTGCTGTTCGGTCCCTACGCCAGCCAGTACCTCGGCGACTACGGCGCCGATGTGATCAAGGTCGAGACGCCGGCAGGAGATTCACCCCGGCGCACCGGTCAGTCGGTGCTGCCCGATCTCGCGGCCGGCTTCATTTCGGTGAACCGCAACAAGCGTTCGATCGTTCTGGACCTCAAGACCGCCCCGGGACGCGAGGCGCTGATGCGACTGGTCGACACGGCCGATGTCCTGATGCACAACATCCGCCCGCAGAAGCTGGCCGCGATCGGACTGGATCCGGCGCAGGTGCGGGCCCGCAACCCGCGGCTCGTCTACGCGAGCCTGAACGGGTTCTCGGAGGCCGGTCCGTATGCCGGGCGTCCCGCATACGACGACATCATCCAGGGCATGTGCGGGCTGTCAGACCTGATGGGCCGCCAGACCGGCGAGGTGCGCTTCCTGCCCACCGTCGCGGCCGACAAGACCTGCGCGATGGTGGCGGTCCACGCGATCCTGGCGGCGCTGCTCGAGCGCGAGCGTGGTGGCGTGGCCCGCCAGGTCGAGGTCTCGATGTTCGAGACGATGGTGGGGTTCACGATGGTCGAGCACCTGTGCGGGCGCAGCTTCGAGCCCGCGAACGGCCCCACCGGCTACTCGCGTGCGCTGGCGCCCTCGCGCAGGCCGTATCGCACCAGCGATGGCTACCTGAGTGTGTTGCCCTACACCGATGCCCACTGGATGCGTTTCTTCGCCGAGGTCGGGCGCCCCGAACTTGCCCGCGATGAACGCTTTGCCACGATGCAGGCGCGCACCGTCAACATCGAGGTGCTCTATGCGATGACCGGCGGCTTCATCGCCGAGCGCAGCACCGCGCAATGGCTCGAGGCCTGCGAGCGCATCGACATTCCGCACGGGCCGGTCAACACCCTGGATGCGCTGCTCGACGATCCGCACCTGCGCGCCGTCGGCTTTTTCGATGAGGTGCCGGCAGGCGACGGCGTCTCGCAGATGCGCCTGCCTGGCAACGGTGTGCGCTTCGACGGGCGCACGCGCGAGGTTCGACGCTCGCCGCCCCGCCTGGGCGAACACACGCGCAGCCTGCTGCTCGAAGCGGGATACAGCGAGCAGGCGATCGACGCGCTGGTGGCGTCGGGTGTCGCGCTCGAATTGAAGGCGTCCGGCGGCTAGCGCCGCCGTCTTGCATGTTGGCCCGCGAGGCCGCGGGCCAGTCGACCGATCAGCCGAGTTCCTGCATCCGCAGCACCGAGGGCGGGCCATCCATGAAGGCGCCCATCTCTTTGCCGAGGGACCGGAAGTGATCGGTGCCGCGATGGTTCTTCAGCGCGTCATCGTCCTTGTAGCGCTCCATGAACACGTAGGTGAGCGGGTCGTCGCCCTTGGACAGCGTGTAGAGCAGGCAGCCCGGCTCGTTGGCGGCGACAGCGGCCACCAGCTTGAGCGCGACGGCTTCGAAATCGGCGGCTTTGCCGTCCTTGACCTTGATGGTGGCAACGATGCTGTGGGTCATGGGGTGTTCTCCTGAAGACGTGAGTGGGAGGTGAGGGGAAGGACCGCAGGCCGTGATGATCCCACCGTCCGCCCCCCGCAGGGCCGCCCGCCAACCGGGGCCTGGGCGTTCGGGCGGAAAAAGAAACGCGCCCGGTTCAGCCGATGCAGCCCGGGCGAGACCGGTCCCGTCAGGCCGCTTTCACCTGGCCATAGGCCCATTCGAGCCAGGGCAGCATGCGCTCGCGCAGCGGCTGCCACAGGCAGGCGAGGAGCATG
>DAONCJ010000372.1:0-4474 GCA_035401985.1 Burkholderiaceae bacterium
CCGAGCAGCTCGCCCGCCCCGACCTGCCAGGACACCTGATCCAGCGCCACCAGTTCGCCGTAGCGCACGCCCAGGCTTTCGACCTGGAGAATCGGTGGCTCGTTGCCGTCCACCCTCACTTGCTCTCGACCACCATCTTCTGGCCCTGGATCGTGAACACATAGTGTCGCGACGCCAGCTGGCCGTTGGGGCCGAAGGACATGTCGCCCAGAATCGTGTTCTTGAACGAACCGCCCCGGATGCGCTTGGCGATCGCCTCGCGGTCCAGCGTCTTCAGTTCATTGGCTGCCATGGCCCACACCTGCAGCGCCGCTGCGCCCAGTGCCATGAACTTGTCCGGCGTGTGCTTCTGCATTTCCTGCATCTTGGCGACGAAGCGCTTGTTGACGGGGTTGGAGGCGAAGGGCTCGACATCGGGGAAGTAGATGTCGGCGCCGACGACGCCGTTGGCGGCCTCTCCGGCCACGGAGATCACGCTGGGCGCCATGGTGCCCACGGCGGCGATCAGCTGTCCCGGCAGCCGGGCCTGGCGCGCCTGACGGATCAGTGCAGGCATGCCGAGGCCTTCGCTGGCGTTGATGGCCACCACCACGTCGGGATTGGCCGCGCGCACGTTGGTGATCGCGATGCGGAAATCGGCCTGCGTGAACGGGAACTTTTCTTCCGAAACCTTCTCGTAGGCGTGATTGAGCTTCTTCAGCTCCGCTTCGATCGACGCCTGCGCACCGTTGCCGTAGGCGTCGTTCTGCGTGAGGAAGGCGACGCGCTTCGCCTTGGCGCGATTCGCGATGTAGCTGGCGATGACGGCACCGTCCTGCGAATTGGAGCTGTTCAGGCGCACCGCCAGCGGATTGCCTTCGCCCGACAGGATCGGATCGGCTTTCGAGATGGCCGTGATGTCGAGCACGCCGGCGCGGCTGATCACCGGTTGCATGGCCAGCGTCACGGGGCTGTTCCAGCCTTCGATGATGACCGACACACCGGCCGAGATCAGTTCGTTGGCGCGCGAGACGCCGACCGCCGGAGTCGACTCGTCGTCGCGCGACTCGATTGTGATGGGGCGGCCCAGCACGCCGCCTGACTCGTTGATCAGGGCGGCCATCGTCTGGATCGACTTGACCAGCATCTGCCCCTGGGGGCCGGCGCCTCCACTCAGCGGGAAGATCACCCCGACCTTGACCGGCTGGCTCGCGGCCGCGCCGACCAGACCCAGGGAAGTGGCCACGGCTGCAAGCAAGGTTCGAATCAGCGTCATCGACGGTCTCCCGATTTTGGTTGAATGAAATTCGCAGCAGCGCATTGTCCCGCACATGGTGCAAATGACAACCGGCGGTGCGTGCTGGCGTTCCGGTCGCTGGAACTCGGTGTAGTGTCGGCGCACCTTCGGCAATCCATGCGGGCCCATGACAATGACGAACCAGACCGTGCTGATCGCGGGTGCCACCGGCGTGGTCGGCCACGCGGCGCTCGAGCACTTTGCAACCCTGCCGCAATGGCAGGTCGTGACCATGTCGCGGCGCCAGCCGGATCTTCCGGCCCATTTCAGCGGACGACATCTGTCCGTGGACCTGCTCGACCCGCAGGCCTGCGCCGCGGCCCTGCAGTCGCAGCCCGAAATCACCCACCTGGTCTACGCGGCGCTGTTCGAAAAGCCGGGTCTGGTGAAAGGCTGGCGCGAGACGGACCAGATGCAGACCAACCTGGCGATGCTGCGCAACCTGCTCGATCCGATCACCCGGCCCGGGCACCGGTTGAGGCACGTCAGCCTGCTGCAGGGGACCAAGGCCTACGGCGTGCACCTGCACCCGGTGGCCGTGCCCGCCCGCGAAAGCCAGCCGCGGGATGCGCACGACAATTTCTATTGGCTGCAGGAGGACTTCCTGCGCGCGCTGGCCGACCGCGAGGGCTTCGGCTTCACGGTGTTCCGTCCACAGCTGATCTTCGGCGATGCGCTCGGCGTCGCAATGAACCTGATTCCGGTGATCGGGGTCTACGCGGCACTTTGTCGCGAACTCGGTCTGCCGTTTGCTTACCCAGGCGGTCCGTCGAACCTGCTGGAGGCAACTGACGCGCGGCTGCTCGCCAGGGCGCTGGCCTGGGCCGCCGAGGCGCCCTCGGCGCGCAACCAGATCTTCAACATCACCAACGGCGACGTGTTCGTGTGGCGCAATGTGTGGCCGGCCGTGGCGCGGGCGCTGGGCCTGCAGCCGGGGCCCGACGAGCCGCGGGCGATGGTGCAGTTTCTGCCCGCCCATGCCGACGCCTGGGACCGGATCGTCGCGCGCGACGGCCTGCGTGCTCCGCCGCTGTCCGCATTGCTGGGCGAGTCGCACCACTACGCCGACTTCTGCTTCGGCCACCACGCCAAAGCAGCACCGCCGCCGGTGATCGTCAGCACGATCAAGCTGCGCCAGGCGGGCTTTGCCGATTGCATCGACACCGAACAGATGTTCGTCGACTGGTTCGAAATCCTGCGTCGCAAGTCGCTGCTTCCGCCGCTGCGGCCTTGACCGGACGCTCTCCGCTCGTTGATCGGCGGGCGGCGCTCGAAGCTCCTTTAAGATGCGAGCTCGCGCCTGCCTGCCTGGCCGGCCGCTGTCTCAACGGACGACAAAGGACTATCGAGATGATTCTTGGACTGTCGAAATTGAACGTGCTGCGGGTGCTGACAGTCTGCGCGGTGCTCGGATCCGGCGCACTGGCGCAGGCCCAGCCCAGCTTCCCCAGCAAGGCGATCACCATCATCGTGCCGGCGACGCCCGGCGGTATCCTCGACCAGACCAGCCGACTGGTCGCCTCGGAACTGACCAAGCTCGTCAACCAGCCGGTGCTGGTCGAGAACAAGGCCGGCGCCGGACAGATCATCGGCGTGCAGGCCCTGGCACGAGCCGAGCCCGACGGCCACACGATGGTGATGGGCAGCATCGGACCCAATGCGGCGAACTACAGCATCTATCCGAAGCTGCCCTACGCTCCGGGCGACTTCACCGCGGTCGCCCACGTCGTGTCGATGCCCAATGTGGTGCTGATCAATCCTGCCGTGAAGGCCGACACGCTGGCCGAACTGATCGCGCTGGCCAAGGCCAAGCCCGGCGGACTCACGCTGGGGTCATCGGGCACCGCCACCTCCGGGCACCTGGCTGCGGAAATGCTCAAGATGCGTGCCGGCATCGACCTCGTGCATGTGCCGTACAAGGGCGCAACGCCGGCGCTGACCGATCTGGTCGGCGGGCAGGTCCAGGTGATGGTCGACAACCTCATCACGGCGCTGCCCCTGATCAAGGCCGGCAAGGTCAAGGCGCTGGCGGTGACGAGCACTCAGCGCATCGCCGAACTTCCCTCGGTGCCGACCGTGGCCGAGTCGGGCTTTCCGGGCTTCGAGGTGGTCGTGTGGGTGGGGCTGCTGGTGCCCTCCAAGACGCCGCCCGCGGTCGTGGACACGCTGCACTCTGAAGTGACTCGCGTGCTGGCCATGCCGCAGGTGAAAAAGCGCATCGCCGACATGGGCGGATGGACGTCGCCGATGACGCCGGCCCAGTTCAACGCCTTCATCCGCAGCGAGATCGACAAGTGGTCCGCGGTCGTCAAGCAGGCGGGCATCAAGGCCGAGTGACGCCGGCCAGCCGGCCCGGTCAGGCCGGGCTGGGCAGGGGGATGTCGAGGGTCGTGGTGCGTCGCAGTTCGCGGCGGTAGGTCTTGTCATCGAAGGGACAGGCCCGGTGCATCGTGGCGCGGTTGTCCCAGATGACGAAATCGTGGACGCGCCATTCGTGCCGGTACCGGAATTGCGGCTGCGTGGCATGCTCGATCAGGCTTTGCAGCAGCAGGCGGCCTTCGGCAACCGGCCAGCCGACGATCTCGGCGGCATGCGATGCCAGGTAGAGCGAACGACGCCCCGAGCCGGGAATCAGCCGGACCAGCGGATGCACCGCGCCTTTCAGCTTGGCTTTCTCTTCCTCGCTGAAGTCGAAGCCCAGCACGTGGCGCGAATAGACGATCGAGTGATAGACCTTCAGATCGGCGATCTGCAACCTTGTGGCCTCATCCAGCGCATCGTAGGCGGCCCGCATGCAGGCGAACTCGGTGTCGGCCCGCACCGGCGGAATCACCCGCGCCGAGAGCATCGAATAACGCCCGGCCGGATCTTCGAATGACGCATCGGCATGCCAGAGCCGATTGGCAAGCCCGCCCACGCGCCGGCGGTCATCGGCTGCCATGATCTCGCCCTGCGCATTGACGTTCGAGATATCGGTCAGTGCTTCGTTGCCGAAGCGGTTCTTGACCAGCACCGACGCGGAGGTCTTGGCATGGAGCGTTCCGTCGAAGCGCTGCGCGAAATCGAGCTGTTCCTCGTTGGTGAAGTCCTGATCGCGGAAGACCAGCACACCGAAGCGGTCCATGCCGCCCCGGATCTGCTCGAGCGTGTCGCGGTCGTGGACTGCGCGCAGATCGACCGGGCTTACTTCGGCGGCGA
>DAONCJ010000373.1:0-4466 GCA_035401985.1 Burkholderiaceae bacterium
GTCTGCGCGGCACCGCGATCGCGGCCTTCGCGCTGGCCCTGTTCGTCGGCCAGTCCGGGGGCGTCTCGCTCGCGGCCCAGGCCAGCCAGCTCGTCGGCTTCGAGGCCATCCAGACGACCAGCGCGATCGGATTGCTGATCCTGGGCATCACCCTGGCGGTTCTGTTGAGGATCCGGGCCAGGCGCGCGTCGGCAGGCTAGACTTCGGCGGTGAGCCAACCGACGCCCTCCCGCCTTCACCGATTCTTCGAATCCTCGCCGCTGCGGCATCCGTCGTTTCGCCATTACTACATCGGCGGGCTTGGCGTTTCGCTGGGCTACACGATGCAGGCGACGATGGCCGCCTGGCTGATGGCCACGCTCACCCCGTCGGCGCTGATGGTCGCCCTGGTGCAGACGGCCAGCACCGCCCCGGCGCTGCTGTTCGGACTGATCGCGGGCGCACTGGCCGACCTGGTCGACCGGCGCAAGGTCATCCTGGTCACCCAGTCGGTGCTGCTCGCAGGCACCGCCCTGCTGGGCGTCACCACCCTGGCCGGGATGATCGGTCCGGGTTCGCTGCTGTTCCTCACCTTCGTCATCGGCTCGGGCTTCATGCTGGCCATTCCGGCGCAGCAGGCCAGCATCAACGAGCTGGTGTCGCGCCCCGACCTGCCGCGTGCCGTGGCGCTTGGCGCGGTGTCGTTCAACATGGCGCGTGCCGTCGGTCCGGCACTGGCCGGCGCGATCGCCGCGCTGCTGACGTCAGGCAGCGCATTCCTGGCGTCGGCGCTGTGCTTCCTGCCGCTCATTCTGGTGGTTCGCAGCTGGAAACCGCGCAAGCCCGGTCTGCCGGGTGTGCCCGAAACCCTGCTCTCAGGCGTGCAGAGCGGCCTGCGCTTCGCGCGTCATTCGCCGGCGATGCGGGCGCTGGTCATCCGCAACGTCACCTTCTGCCTGTGCGGCAGCAGCTTCTGGGCGCTGCTGCCGGTCATCGCCCGAGATCAGCTGGCGCTGGGGGCCGGCGGCTTCGGCCTGCTGTCGGGCAGCTTCGGCGCCGGCGCCGTGGCCGGTGCGCTGTGGATTCCACGGCGCCTCAAAACGGTGTCGCTCAATTCGGTGGTGACCGGCGGCGTGCTGCTGTGGATCGTCGCCACGCTGGTCGTGGCCGCCTCGCACATCACGGCCATTGCGGTGATCGGCGCCGTCGGCGTGGGCGTGGCCTGGGTCAGCGTGCTGGCCAGCCTGTCGGCAGGCACCCAGAGCACGGCGCCCGATTGGGTGCGGGCGCGAGCCGTGTCCGCCACCCTGGTCGCTGTGCAGGCAAGCCTGGCGCTGGGCAGCGCGGTCTGGGGTGCGGTGGCTTCGGCAGGCGGCACTCAGCTGGCGCTGGTGATCGCGGCCGCGGCGATGCTGGTGCTGCACATGTTCAATCGCCGCTATCCGGTGGGCATGGGCACCGAGGCCGAGGTGACCACGGGCGTTCAGCTGCCCGACATCGCCATGGCGATCGAACCGATGCCCAACGACGGGCCGGTGCTGATCCAGCTCGAATACCGGATCGATCCGGACAACGAGGCCGCGTTCATCCGGGCGATCCACGACGTCGAGCCGACGCGGCGACGCAATGGCGCGACAAGCTGGCGGGTGTTCAGGGATGTCGGCGAGGCGGGCCGCTTCGTCGAACGTTATGTGATCGCATCCTGGGCCGAGTACGTGCGGCTGCGCATGCGGATGACGTTTGCCGACCGCGAGATTCAGGAGCGGGTGGCGCAGTTGCAGCGCGAAGGCGTGCCGGTGCGGGTGTCGCGGCTGATCGGGGTCAATCCGACCGATGGGCTGCCGGCCGACGGGGAGCCGGCGGAGAGCTGAGCGCGCGTCGGTATCAGCGATGGCGATTCGTATCGGTGGCTGCGTCAGGCAGCGCCGCCACGGGCGCCGGCGGTATCGGAAGAAGCGCCGCGAGCTCGAGGTACATGGGCTTGGTCACCAGGCGCGCCGCACCACTGGCCAGCAGCGAACAAGCCATCAGGCTGAGCACCATCGCATGACCCGAAACCATTTCCATCACGATGATGAACGCGGTAATGGGTCCGCCGGTCGTGGCCGCGAGAAAGCTCGCCATCCCCAGCGCGATCAGCGGGATGGCCGCCTCCTTGCCGACGCCAGAGAACAGAGCCACGTCGTGGCCGATGCCGGCGCCGATCGCCAATGAGGGCGCGAAAACGCCGGCCGGCACACCGGTCCAGGCCGACAGCCACGTGGCGCAGAACTTCAGCAAGGTATAGACGCCGGGCAATTCGGCCTGACCCTCGAGCAAAGCGCGGGTCGTGGCATAGCCGGCACCGGCGGTGGCCCCGTCGGTGGCAATGCCGATCACGGCCACAACGAAGGCGCACCCCGCCGCGAAGCGCAACGGGTAGGCGATCCGCCAGCGGCTGAATCGATCCGGCAGACCACGGGTCGACACCACCATCAGGCGCGCGAACAGGCCGCCGGCCAGTCCCGCAATCACTGCGATGGCGAGCCCTGGCAGAAGCAATGACCAGGACAGGCTCTGCACACGAAGTCGGCCGAAGTAGGTCTCGCTCCCGAAGACCGCTACGGCCACCAATCCGGCGAGCACGATGCAGGAAATCACCAGGGAGCTGTGCCTGATGCCACGGCGATGGGTCAACTGTTCAAGCGCGAATACGATTCCTCCCAGCGGGGTATTGAACGCCGCCGCAATGCCCGCCGCGGCACCCGCCACCATGAGGTCGTGGGCGTCGATGCCCGAGCGCGGCGACAGCCAGCGCTGGGCGTGCACCATGACTCCGGCACCGACCTGCACTGTCGGTCCTTCCCGTCCGATCGACAGGCCCGCCAACAGGCCCCCTGAGACCAGGCCGATCTTGTGCAATGCAATTCGCAGAGAGACCAGCCACCGGACTTGCGGGGCCTGCAGGTCATCTTCCAGCGCGCGAACCACTTGCGGGATGCCCGACCCATGCGCACCGGGGACGAATCGGCGCGTCCACCACAACAGCACGACAGTCAACGCGGGTGTCCAGATCAACGGCAGGAAATGCCCATACGCGCCCCAAAGCGACACCTTGGCAAAACCATGCACCGCAGCCTCCGCCAGCAGCGTGAAGCCCACGACAATCAGACCCGTCAGCGCCGCCCATGTCAGCACCACGATGCGGTCGACCCATGGACGTCCCGCCAGCAGTTCGCCTCGAAGGTTGCGCCAGAAATCGGGTTCCACGTCACGCACGGCCCGCCAGCCGCCATGCAAGAGCGCGAGCCCCATGCGCCGCAGTCCGCTCGACGACGGACGGGGCGGCGGGGAGTCTTCAGTGGGCGGCATGCCGGTATCCGTATTTGAGCATTCGGGGCCAAGAACGTGCGAAGCCACATCTTGGACCAAGGACGGGAAGGTAGAGGGTCCGCTTCCTCTGTTCACAGGAAATCTCGGCCAACAACCGACATTTCCTTGGGCCCAAACTCTGCTTCCCTGAAATACATTGATGCAAATATACTTTGCGACGTCGAAGGCCTTCGATGGGGACGGCCGACGGCGATCAGTAGCGAGACTTTTCGGGCTCTTGATTGAGCCCGCTTTTTTTCGCGAGGCCGATGCGCAAGCGTGGCGCCTGGCGCGCGCGGGCGAAACCCGGTGGTGCCCAAATGCGAAACGGCGCGACCGCGCGCGTCGGTGACGCCGGCGGGCTATGATTCAGCCATGCCTGATTTGAAGAGCCGGCCTCGGCGAGCGGCCCCTGCGGCCGACGATTCCCATCTGGAAAGCGATTCCGCTGTACGCGTGCTGAGGCAATTTCGCCTCGTCTTCAACGCGGTCAAGACGCACTTCAGAAAAGTCGAAAACCAGGCGGGCATCGGCGGCGCCCAACTTTGGGCGTTAAGCCTGATCGCCGGTTATCCGGACATCGGCGTCAACGAACTCGCGCGCGCGATGGACATCCACCAGACGACCGCCAGCAATCTGGTGAAGGCGCTTGTCTCACTCGAGTTCATCGCCACGACCAAGGACGAAGCCGATCGACGCGTCGTTCGCCTGCGCGTGAAGCCGGCTGGCAGCCGCATCCTTCGCAAGGCGCCGGGGCCGTTCACGGGAGTCCTGCCAGACGCGCTTGCAAAACTCGACCCCGTCGTGCTGCAACGCCTGGAACAAGACCTTGCCCAATTGCTCGTCGCGCTCGAGACCGATACCCGAGCGGCGCGCATTCCGCTGGCGCAAATGTAGGACGGGCCCGGCAAGGCCAGGCCCGAGCGAGTCCGGCGATCCGGACCGCACTTCATGCACCCGACCCGGCCGCCTTGCACGACCAGGTCCGGTGCACGGGACGTCAGACCGTGCCGAACCCGGCGATGGCCTTCACTTCCAGATACTCTTCCATGCCGAACTTGCCCCACTCGCGGCCGTTGCCCGACTGCTTGTAGCCGCCGAAGGGCGCGGTGCGCTCGTTGGGCAGGCCGTTCAGG
>DAONCJ010000374.1:0-4453 GCA_035401985.1 Burkholderiaceae bacterium
ACCACTGGATGCCGCAGGAAGTGAACATGAGCCGCGACATCGCGCTCTGGAAGGATCCGAACGGGCTGACCGAAGACGAGCGCCGTCTGGTCCGCCGCAACCTCGGCTTTTTCGTGACGGCCGATTCGCTGGCCGCCAACAACATCGTGCTGGGCACCTACCGGCACATCACCGCTCCCGAATGCCGGCAGTTCCTGCTGCGCCAGGCATTCGAAGAAGCGATCCACACGCACGCTTATCAGTACATCGTCGAGTCGCTCGGACTCGATGAAGGCGAGATCTTCAACGCCTACCATGAGGTCAAGTCGATCCGCGACAAGGACGAGTTCCTGATCCCGTTCATCGACACGCTGACCGATCCGAACTTCGTCACCGGCACGCCGCAGAACGACCAGGCGCTGCTGAAATCGCTGATCGTGTTCGCCTGTCTGATGGAGGGCTTGTTCTTCTATGTCGGCTTTGTCCAGATCCTCGCGCTGGGCCGCCAGAACAAGATGACCGGCGCTGCCGAGCAGTACCAGTACATCCTGCGCGACGAGTCGATGCACTGCAACTTCGGCATCGACCTGATCAACACGATCAAGCTCGAGAATCCGCAGCTCTGGACGCCCGCTTTCCGTGACGAAATCCGCGGGCTCTTTCTGCAGGCGGTCGAACTCGAATACGCCTATGCCGAAGACACCATGCCGCGTGGTGTGCTTGGCCTGAATGCATCGATGTTCAAGGGATATCTGCGCTACATCGCGAACCGGCGCGCGCAGCAGATCGGGCTCGATCCGATGTTCCCGCAGGAAGACAACCCCTTCCCGTGGATGAGCGAGATGATCGACCTCAAGAAGGAACGGAATTTCTTCGAGACGCGCGTGATCGAGTATCAGACCGGCGGAGCGTTGAACTGGGATTGAAATGGCGGCATTGCGCCGCGATTCAGGGATGGATTTTGAGGGATCAGGCAAGAGCGCTTACAGGCAGCAGCACAGCTACGGCGACCCGTCCGAGGACGGGCAGCGCCGGCTGTCGAACTGTCCGCGACACGGCCGACCCTCAGGCAGAAGCGGCGGGTCTGTTGACCAGGCGCTTTTGTCGCAACGAATTCATTAGCGTAGGAAAGCCACGGCCTGCCGTGGACGTTCTTGCGCCGATGAATAGCTCGTGCCCGCCAGGTATCACTGGTCGGCGAGTACGGGTTTCCATGTTCGCACCATCAACCTGAGGAGTTTCCCCCATGGCAACCGCCAAGAAACCTGCTGCGAAAAAGCCCGCCGCCAAGAAACCCGCTGCAAAGAAGCCTGTCGCCGCCAAGAAGCCCGCTGCGAAGAAGCCGGCAGCGAAGAAGCCCGCTGCCAAGAAGCCCGCCGCGAAGAAGCCTGCGGCGAAGAAGCCTGCGGCGAAGAAGCCTGCGGCCAAGAAGGCCGCAGCGAAGAAGCCTGCTGCCAAGAAGGCTGCCGCGAAGAAGCCCGCTGCCAAGAAGGCCGCAGCGAAGAAGCCCGCCGCCAAGAAAGCCGCAGCGAAAAAGCCTGCAGCCAAGAAGGTAGCCGCGAAGAAGCCGGCCGCGAAGAAGGCGGCTGCGAAGAAGCCCGCAGCCAAGAAACCTGCCGCCAAGAAGCCTGCCGCCAAGAAGGCCGCGAAGAAGCCCGCAGCAAAGCCTGCCGCTGCGAAGCCCGCAGCTGCGGTCGCGGTCGCGAAGCCTTTGAACCCCGCTGCCGCCTGGCCGTTCCCGACGGGCAACAAGCCCTGAGCGTGCTGCTGTTCGCACATCGTCCCCGGACGGTGTGCGTGATGTATCAGCCCGTGTCGTCAGCTGACGGCGCGGGTTTTTTCCATGCGAGAATCCGACGCCTATGATGAGTGCTCTGTGGTTGCTGATCGAGACCGTTGGCAGTCTCCTTGCGACAGCATGTGTCCTGCGCGCGGTGGCCTGGTCACAGAACCTGTCGGCGCGCAATCCGCTGATGCAGTTCGTGATCGCAATCACCGACTGGATCGTCAAACCCCTGCGCCGGATTGTGCCGGCCTCTCGAAGGGTCGACTGGGCGAGCATTGCCGCCGCGCTGATCCTGGCGCTCGTGCTGGCATTCTTCTACTCGGTGCTTCTGCTTGCGCGCAGCCCGATGTTCGGGGGCGTCTTCTTCATCGCGCTGTTCTGGCTGTGCAAGTGGACCGTGTATCTGCTGATCGGCCTGCTGCTCCTGCAGGCCGTGCTGTCGTGGGTCAATCCACATGCGCCGATCGCACCCGTGATCGATGCGCTGACCCGGCCCTTCCTTGCGCCGGTGCGCCGCTTCATCCCGCTGATCGGCGGCGTCGACCTGTCGCCGCTGGTGCTGATCGTGGTCGCACAGGCACTGCTGATGGTGCTCGAGTCGATGCTCTCGACGGTGCTGCGCATCCTTTGAGCATTGCTTGAATCCGGTGCCGCTTCCCGCCTGGCTCAGCGGTCATCCGCCCCGCTGGACGCTGCTGATACGCGCGCAACCAGGAGGGCGCACTGCCGGCGTGCTCGGTGAGCACGGCGACGCACTGCGGGTCAGGGTCGCGGCCCCGCCTGTCGACGGCAAGGCCAATGACGCATTGCTTGCCTGGCTTGCCCGTCGACTGGGCGTTGCCGCTCGCGACGTCGAACTGGTGTCGGGCGCCTCGTCGCGCACCAAGCGCGTATCGGTCACGTGCGCGCTGTCCGCGGATCAGCTGACCGAGCGCCTGCTGGCCACGGACTGAGCCGCGGCGGACAAGATCACCAGGGTCGTGTGCCGTAGGCCTGCAAGTGGCGGGCAGCCACATCCTCGCGCGTGATCACGTGATTCTGCGCGCCCTGCTGCTCGATCTTGATGGCGCCCATCACGCTGCCCAGTCGCGCGGAGCGGACCCAGTCCCAGCCCTGCGCCAAGCCGTAGAGCAGCCCGCCGCGGTATGCATCGCCGCATCCTGTCGGGTCCACGGCCTCGGCGATCGGTGCAACCGGAATGGTCTGGCAGTCGCCCTCGGCCCACACCTGCGAGCCCTGCGCACCGCGGGTCACGATCAGCGCCTTCACGCGGGCAGCGATATCGGCTTCGCTCCATCCGGTCTTTTCGGACAGCAGGCTGGCTTCATAGTCGTTGACCGCCACGGCAGACGCGCCGGAGATAAGCGCGCGCAGCTCGTTGCCGTCGAACATCGGCAGGCCCTGGCCCGGGTCGAAGAGGAAGGGCACGCCGTTCTCCTTGAACTCGCGGGCATGCCGCAGCATGGCGTCCTTGCCATTGGGGGCGACGATGCCGAATGCGGCGGCACCGGCCGATGCACTGACCTGATGGGCCTGCGACATGGCTCCCGGATGGAAGGCGGTGATCTGGTTGTCGGCCAGATCAGTGGTGATGAAGGCCTGGGCCGTGTACAGCTCGTCCAGCATGCGCACCTGGCTGGTGTCGATCCCCAGCCGGGTCAGGCGTTCGAGGTACTCGCGCCCGTCCTGTCCCACCGTGGCCAGGATCACCGGTTCGCCGCCCAGCGCGCGCAGCGTGAAGGCGATGTTGGCCGCACAGCCGCCGAACTCGCGCTTCAGCCGCGGGGTCAGAAAGGCCACATTGAGCATGTGGACGCGGTCAGGGAGGATGTGGTCCTTGAAGTGGCCGTCGAACACCATGATGGTGTCGTATGCGACAGAGCCGCTGATCAGGATGCGTTGGGACATGGGAACTCCGAAAGGGGCCCGACCGGGGCCGGGCGCGCCGGGTGTCAGGGGTAAAAGAGCTTCACGTTGTAGCCGGTCGGTTGCAGGTCCACCCCTTGCAGGGACACCGTCAGAGCCTGTTCGACGCCGGCGGGCACACCGGCAGCCGGAAGGCCGCGGCCGAGGTAATCGGCGGGCAGCAACTGCTTGCGGACGACGACCGTGCCGCTGCCGTCAGTCAGCGTCAGTTCCATGCCCGGCCATCGCACCACGTGGCCGGCCCGGTTTCGAAGCAGCGCGTTCATGGTCAGCGCGCCCGGATCGGTGCCGGCCTGCAGTTCGAAGGACTCGAGCGTCAGCGCACCCAGGCTGCGCGGCGCCTGGACGCTCAAGCCCGCCAGGTTCGACATTGCGCCGAGCGCCGGTTCGAGCGCGGGCACCCAGGCGGCAAGCCAGTCGCGCCCGGCCAGCGCGGCCTGGAACAGCAAGGTGGCCGACAGCGCGACGCAGGCCATCATGGCGAATGCGTTGGTGCGGCTGGTAAAGCCCCGAGCCCGGGACGGCGCGGCAAAGAAGTCGACCGCGTCGGCGTCGGCGCCCTCGGATCGGTCCGAGCTGTGCGCTGCTGCGCCGGCCGCGAGCACAGCGCCGGCAGCAGGGGCGACGGAATCGTGGACGGGGGCGGGGCTGTGTGCGTGGGCCGGCGGGTCCGGCGGGACATCGACAGCAGTCGCGTTCGGCGCAGTCCCTTCGGCATCCTTGGCCGCGTCCACGTCCACGTCCACGTCCACGTCCGCGTCC
>DAONCJ010000375.1:0-4444 GCA_035401985.1 Burkholderiaceae bacterium
GCGCTCGTGCGCTTTCGCGATGCACCGGTGGCCGAGCCCTCCGACGTGCCGATCTACCTGCTGGCGCGCGAGGCCGGGCGCAGCGTCAAGATGGTGCTGACCGGCGAGGGCTCGGACGAGATCCTGGGCGGCTACCCGAAGCATGCGGCCGAGCGTCTGGGCGAGATCTACCGGCTGGCGCCGCAATCGGTCCATCGGCTGCTGATCGAGCCTGCGGTCCGGGCGCTGCCTTTCCGGTACCGCCGGATCAAGACGGCGGTGGCGACGATGGGACTGGCCGATCACCGCGAGCGCATGATCCGCTGGTTCGGCGCCGCCAGTCCGCATGAACTCGATGCGCTGCTCTGCCTCGAGACCGCGGCGCAGGATGACGATGCCGCTTCGACGGTGCCCTTCGAGCAGTCCGCAGGCAACAGTGCGCTGCGTTCGATCCTGTACTTCGACCAGACCAGCTGGCTGCCCGACAACCTGCTGGAGCGCGGCGACCGGATGACGATGGCGGCCTCGATCGAGGCCCGCATGCCGTTCATGGATCATGAACTGGCCGCCTATGTCTCTTCGCTGGACGACCGCTGGCGCGTGAAGGGCCGCGTCGGCAAGCGCGTGCTGCGCCAGGCCATGGCGCGGCTGCTGCCGCGCGAGATTCTCGAGCGTCCCAAGGTCGGCTTTCGCGTGCCGGTCAGCGACTGGTTCCGCGGGCCGATGAAGGACTATCTGAACGACCATCTGCGCGGTGCGCAGGCGCGCACCCGCGACTACTACCGCCCGCAGGCGCTGGCCCGTGTGCTCGATGAGCATGCGTCCGGCGCGCAGAACCACGAAAAGCTGCTGTGGACGATGCTCACGCTAGAGATATGGCACCGGCAGTATCTGTAGAGCCGGCTGCGTCTGCCGCTGCGCCTGCGCCGCCGTCGCGCGCGGTGCGGCTGCTGCAGCGGCTGGGCTGGGTCTGGCGCAGGCTGCGGGTGATGAGTGCGCCGGAGATCGCCTGGCGGGTTCGTCAGACGCTTCAGGCAAGGCTCGAATCGGCAGGCGTCGGCCTGGCCTGCGAGCGGCCGGCCGCCGGCCGCGTCGGACAGCCGTGGCTTGCCGCGCTGCCCGTGACGATCGATCCGGGGCCCTACCGTCAGGCGGCCGACCGCGTGCTGGCCGGACGCTTCGACGTGTTCGCGCTGCGCGACCAGCCCCTGGGATTCCCGCCGCAGTGGAACACCGATCCCAAGACCGGCACCCGCGCGCCGGCCGTGTTCGGCAAGCGGATCAACTACCGCGACGAGCAGGTCTGCGGGGACATCAAGTACCTGTGGGAGCCCAACCGTCATCTCGAGCTGGTCACGCTGGCGCAGGCCTGGCGCCTGACCGGTGACGACCGGTACGCGCAGGGGTGCCGGCAGCTGCTCGACTCCTGGTTCGAGCAGTGCCCGTATCCGGTCGGGCCGAACTGGACCAGCTCGCTCGAGCATGGCATCCGGCTGGTCAACTGGGCGGTCGCCTGGCATCTGCTGGGCGGCGAGTCGTCGACGCTGTTCCACTCGCCGCAGGGTGCGGCTTTCCGTCAGCGCTGGCTGCGCTCCATTCATCAGCACTGTCACTTCATTGCCGGATGGCTGTCGCGCTACTCGTCGGCCAACAATCATCTGCTGGGCGAGACGATGGGGCTGCACGTTGCCGCGCTGACCTGGCCGCTGTGGCCGGAAAGCGCCCGCTGGCGCCAGCAGGCCGGCGAGTGCTTCGAAGCCGAGGCGCTGCGCCAGACGGCTGCCGACGGGGTCAATCGCGAGCAGGCGATCTGGTATCAGCATGGCGTGATGGAGATGATGCTGATTGCCGGCCTCTTCGACCGGGCCAATGGCGCGCGCTTCGGCCAGGCGTTCTGGCAGCGCCTGGAACGGATGACCGAATACCTCGCGGCGCTGATCGACCGCAGCGGCAACGTGCCGATGCTCGGCGATTCCGACGACTCGGTGATGGTGCGCTGGGACCCGAGCGCCGCGGCGGCGCCGTGGCGATCGCTGCTTTCCAGCGGCGTCGTGCTGTTCGGCCGCCGCGACTGGCTGGATCGCGCGGCCGGTCCCGATGACCGCACGCGCTGGCTGCTGGGCGATGCGGTGACGGCGTGCTTTGCGGCACGCGAATACGGCGCGCCCGCGACGCGCGCGCCCGATGCGCTCGCGGCACGCGACCTCGAATCGAGCCCGCGCGTGCGCGCCTTCGAGGAGGGCGGGCGATACATCCTGGGCGCACGGTTCGGACAGGCAGACGAGGTGCTGGCCAGCTTCGATGCAGGGCCGCTTGGCTATCCGGCGATCGCGGCGCACGGTCATGCCGATGCGCTGTCGCTGACCTTGTCGGCCGGCGGCGTCGAACTGCTGATCGATCCGGGCACCTTCGCGTATCACACGGACCGCCGCTGGCGCGACTATTTCCGATCGACCTTCGCCCACAACACGGTCGAGATCGACGGGGTCGACCAGTCCGTGTCGGGTGGCAATTTCCTGTGGCTGCGCAAGGCGATGGCCCGCTGCCTGTCGCATTCGCTGGAAGGCGAGCGCCAGCATGTCGAGGGCGAGCACGATGGCTATCGGCGACTGTCGCGGCCGGTGACGCATCGCCGGCGGGTGGAGTTCGATGCGTCATGCAACGCATTCACCGTGACCGACTGGCTCGAAGGCGCGGGCGCGCACCGCGCCCGGCTGTGCTGGCACCTCGGACCGCGGGCAAGATCCGCAAGCCCTGATGCGCAGGCTGTGCCCATCGCCTTCGCCGGTGCGGACGTGGGCATGGTGCTTCGTGTCAGCGCCGAGTCAACGCATCGGCAGATCCTGTGCGGTCGCGACGATCCGCCGGCCGGCTGGCTGTCGCGCTCCTTCGATCAAAAGACGGCGACGCCCCTGCTCGTCTGGGATGTGCCCTTCCACGACCGCTGCGTCATCACGACCCGTATTGAACTGAGCTTCGAGCCGGCGCCCGGGTCGGCGCCGCACTGAACAGGATCCGATCCCGACCATGGCCAAACCTCAACGCGCGCGCCGCGTGCTCATCATTGTCGAGAACCTGCCTTCCCCCTTCGACCGGCGGGTGTGGCAGGAAGCCACGACGCTTCAGCAGGCGGGCTACGAGGTCACCATCATCTGCCCGACCGGGCCGGGCTGCGAGAGGCGCTTCGAGATCCTCGAGGGCATTCACATCCACCGCCATCCGCTGCCACTGGAGGCCGAGGGGGCCCTGGGCTATCTGCTCGAGTACGGCAGCGCGCTGTTCTGGGAGTTCACGCTGGCCTGGCGCGTGCTGTTCGGGCGCGGCTTCGATGCGATCCATGCCTGCAATCCGCCGGACCTGATCTTTCTGGTCGGCGGATTCTTCAAGCTGCTGCTGGGCAAGCGGTTCCTGTTCGATCATCACGACATCAATCCGGAACTGTACGAGGCCAAGTTCAACCGGCGCGACTTCTTCTACCGGCTGATGCTGCGCTTCGAACGCTGGACCTTTCGTGCGGCCGACGTCTCGATCGCCACCAACGAGTCGTACCGCCGGATCGCGATCGAGCGCGGCGGCATGGCGCCCGAGCGGGTGTACGTGGTGCGCAGCGGACCGAAGCTCGACCGCTTGCGCGTGGTCGATCCGGTGCCGGCGCTGCGCCAGGGCCGCCGCTATCTGGTCGGCTACGTCGGCGTGATGGGCGCCCAGGAGGGCATCGATCTGCTGTTGCGCTCGGTCGCCCACATCGTGCTGACGATGAAGCGCACCGACATCCACTTCGGCCTGGTGGGCGGGGGCACCTCGCTGGCGGCGATGAAGCGCTATGCGCAGGAACTGGGCGTCGCCGACTACGTGACCTTCACCGGCCGGGTCGACGACCAGCAGCTGCTGGAGATGCTGAACACGGCCGATGTCTGCGTGAATCCGGACATCGCCAACGAGATGAACGACAAGTCGACCATGAACAAGATCATGGAGTACATGGCGCTGGGCAAGCCGATCGTGCAGTTCGATCTGACCGAGGGACGGGTGTCGGCGCAGCAGGCATCTCTGTATGCGCGGCGCAATGACGAGATCGACTTTGCCGCCAAGGTCGTCGAGCTGATCGACGATCCGCAGCGCCGCCAGACGATGGGCGAGTTCGGCCGCCATCGAGTCAACCACGAACTCGAATGGCGCTACGAGGCGCCCAAGCTGCTGGCCGCCTACGACACCTTGTTCGGCGAGCCGCCGGCCCGGCGCGCATAACGCCGGTCCAGCCAGGCGATGAAGCCCAGCACCAGAAAGCTGAATACCTGCTGGCTGGGCATCAGCACCGCGGCGTTGTTGTAAAGCAGCGAAGAGGCGATCAGCACCACGGCCGCCAGGCTGCCGCGCGCCATCGCCCGGTCGATGCCCGGTGCGGCGATGCCGATCAGCTGATGGGCCCGCCAGCCGGCGCCGATGAACACCGCCATGAACAGTC
>DAONCJ010000376.1:0-4435 GCA_035401985.1 Burkholderiaceae bacterium
CTCCGATCACCGCGTCGGCAACGAACGACGTCAGCGTCCCTCCGATCCCCCCGAGCATCGATTCGCCCCAGGTGGACAGGCGTTCGGTCGCATGGTGCAGCCAGGGCAGTCCGTGGCTCAGAATTCCCCCGCCCACCAGAAACATCGCCGCCGTCCCGGCGATGGTGAGGCCCTTCATCAGCCACGGCGCGGTGCGCAGCAGGCCCTGTCCCAGGCGACGTCGTGCAGCGGCCCATCCGCCAGCGCCTTCGGTGCGGCTCAGGTGCAGCCCCAGGTCGTCGATCTTCACGATGCCCGCGACCACGCCATAGACCCCGACTGTCATAATCGCCGCCACGGCGCCCAGCACCATCAGCTGGGTGGGCAGGGGGGAGTCGGCCACGGTCCCCAGCGTGATTGCGATGATCTCCGCCGACAGGACGAAGTCGGTGCGGATCGCCCCTTTGATCTTGGTCTTTTCGTAGGCCACCAGGTCCACCACCGGGTCGGCAATCGCCTCTGTTGTCCGCTTGCGTTCGGCCTGCGTGTCGTCGGGGCTGTGCAGAAACCGGTGAGCCAGCTTCTCGAACCCCTCATAGCAAAGGTAGGCGCCCCCGACCATCAGCAGCGGCGTGATGCCCCAGGGCGCGAATGCGCTGATGGCCACCGCCATGGGCACCAGGATCAGCTTGTTCAGAGCCGATCCGCGGGCAACCGCCCACACGACCGGCAGTTCCCGCTCGGCCCTTACGCCCGACACCTGCTGCGCATTCAGCGCGAGATCGTCGCCGAGCACACCGGCTGTCTTCTTTGACGCCATGCGCGTGAGCAGCGCGACATCGTCCAGCACACTGGCGATGTCGTCGAGCAGGGCAAGCAGGCTGGCACCGGCCATGGGGGAAGTCCTTTCGGTTGATGCGCGGACCGGCGCGCTCGGAAAAGCTCAGCCGCCTGCAACGCCTCGCGTATTGACGTACAGGGCATAGACCGACTGACTCGCCGCCATGAACAGCCGGTTTCCCTTCGGTCCGCCGAAACAGACGTTGGCGCAACGTTCGGGCAGACGCACGCGCCCGATCGGCTGTCCCTGAGGATTGAATATCAACACACCATCGAGCTCGGGGCTGCCCATTCCCCAGCCGCACCAAAGGTTGCCCGCGATGTCGCAGCGCATGCCGTCGGGCGTGCCGGGACCGGCGTCGATGAACACCCTTCGCCGCGTCAGGCGGCTGCCCTGCTCGACATCGAACGCCAGGATGCTGCGCGGGCTGGTTCCGCATTCGACGATGTACAGGATCGATTCGTCGGGCGAAAAGCACAGGCCGTTGGGCCGATCGATGCCGTCGGCGACCTTGTCGATGCGTCCGCTGACGCCATCGATGCGATAGACATCGGTCGGCAGTTCCGCCTCGGCCCGGCGGCCCTCGTAGTCGCCCAGCAGACCGAACGGCGGGTCGGTGAACCAGATCGAGCCATCCGACTTCACGACCACGTCGTTGGGCGAGTTCAGGCGCCTGCCCTCGTAACGGTCGGCAAGCACGGTGAGGGAGCCGTCCGGCTCGGTGCGGACCACACGTCGTCCCAGGTGCTCGCAGGTGATCAGCCGGCCCTGGCGGTCGCGGGTATTGCCGTTCGCATAGCCGGTCGGCTGGCGAAAGACGCTGACTGCGCCACTGCGTTCATCCCAGCGCAGCATCCGGTCGTTCGGGATGTCGCTCCAGACCAGGCAGCCGTGGTCGCCGAACCAGACCGGGCCTTCGGCCCATCGGCAGCCGGTGGCGATGCGCTCGACGGCCGCGCTGTTGATCCGGTAGGGACGAAAGGACTCATCGAGAATCTCGATGGCAGGGTCGGGATAGAACTCGCTCGGGCGCCAGGCAGTGGTCATCAGGACTCCGTCGGTTGAGGGGTGCGGTGCGCACAGGGTGCACAATACCGGCATGACACGACCGATCCTCGACGAAGCACACATCCACCCGGCCATCCGCGACAAGGTCGCCGGTCACCATGCGGACATCCTGCGCGAGGTCGCCGATGCGGTCAGCCGCAACGCGGTTGTCGTCGTCGGCATGAAAGCGAACCCGTATCCGCGCAAGGCGCGCCGCATGCTGGACGCGCGCTCGGTGCCGTATGCCTACGTCGAATACGGCAGCTACCTGAACCAGTGGCGGCGTCGCACGGCCCTGAAGATGTGGACCGGCTGGCCGACCCTGCCGATCATCTTCGTCAAGGGCGTGATGATCGGCGGAGCAGATGACCTCTCACGGCTGATCGCCAGCGGCGAATTCGATCGCCTGCTGGCCTGACCACGGCAGCGCGCAATGGGCGCGCCGGCGGGGTCGCGGCCCCGTGTGCAGGGCGGCACGGTAGTATCCCGGACACTCCTATACTTCCGAGACACATCATGCGGACCCTTCGCCTGATCGCCGCCACCTTTGCCATGGCCGGCTCGTTGATGTCGCAGCCCGCCGCGGCGCAGTCCTATCCCAGCAAACCGATCCGCATCGTCGTGCCGTTCGTGGCGGGTGGCTCGTCGGACATCGTCGCCCGCAGCGTCGCCGCCCGGATGCAGACCAGCCTCGGGCAGAACGTGGTCGTCGAGAACCGGCCCGGCGCCAATGGCGCCATTGCCGCCGAGGCGGTCATGCATTCGCCGCCCGACGGCTACACGATCATGGTCGGCTCCATCGGCACCTTCGCGATCAACTCGGCGCTGTATCCGAAGCTCTCGTACGACCCGCTGAAGGATCTCGAGCCGCTGACGCTGGCGGTGACGACCCCCAATGTGCTCGTGGCCAGCACGAAGTTTCCGGCCTCCAGCGTCAAGGAGCTGATCGACTACGCCCGCAAGCATCCGGGCAAGCTGACCTATGCGTCCTCGGGCACCGGGTCTTCCGATCATCTGTCGGCTGAATTGTTCAAGCTGCAGACCGGCACCTTCGGCGTGCACATTCCCTACCGCGGCGGTGCCGCGGCGATGGCCGACCTGATGGGCGGCAACGTCGACGTGTCGTTCCAGAACCTGGGCGCGGCGATGCCGCACATCAAGTCGGGCCGCCTGAAGGCGCTGGCGGTGACCAGCGAGGCGCGGCGCAGTCAGCTGCCCGACACCCCGACGATGATCGAGCAGGGCGTGCCGGGCTTCGTGGTCACCTCGTGGCAGGCCTTCATGGGGCCCAAGGGCATGCCGCGCGATGTCGTTGCCAAGCTCAGCACGGAGCTGGTGGCGGCGCTGAACTCGGCCGAGGTGCGCAACCGCTTTGCGCAGCAGGGCTTCGACGTGGTGGCCGACAAGCCCGAAGCGTTCGCCGACTTCCAGCGCAAGGAAATCGCGCGCTGGCGCGAGGTCGTGCAGAAGAAGGGCCTGACCCCCGATTGAGTTTTGCGACAATGGCGGCCTCGCTCAAAGGGGCGGGCGGCGGCAGCACCGCCGACACCTGGACCGGATACCGCAGTCATGATCGATAGCAGTCGTCGTTTCTCCACCCGCCGCGTGCTTGCCCTGTTCGCAGGCGCCCTGTTCGCCGGGGCCCACGCTCCTGCCGCTGTGGCCCAGAGCGACTGGCCGGCGCGGCCCGTGCGCATCGTCGTGCCCTTTGCCCCCGGCGGCACAACCGACATCACCGCCCGCATCATCGCCGAGCAGTTGACCGGTGTGCTCAAGCAGACGGTGGTGGTCGAGAACAAGGCCGGGGCTGGCGGCAACGTCGGCGCCGCCGAGGTGGCCCGCGCCGCGCCCGATGGCTATACCTTCCTGATGGGCACCCCGGGCACACAGGCGATCAATCAGTTCCTGTACCCGCGGATGCCCTACGACACGGCAAAGGATCTGGTGCCCGTGTCGTTCACGGCGCGGGTGCCCAATGTGCTGATGGTCCATCCGTCGGTGCCGGCCAGCAGCATCAACGAACTCATCGCGCTGGCCCGCTCCAGGCCTGGCGCACTGACCTACGGCTCGCCGGGCAATGGGGCCACCGGCCACCTGTCCACCGAGCTGTTCAAGACCCAGGCGCGGGTGTTCATCACCCACATCCCCTACCGCGGCAGCCTGCCGATGCTGCAGGACCTCATGGCCGGACAGATCCAGATGTCGATCGACAACCTGCCTTCGGCGCTGCCCTACATCAAGTCGGGCAAGCTGCGCGCGCTGGGCGTCAGCTCGCTGTCTCGAAGTGAACAGCTCCCGGACGTGCCCACTATCGCCAGCGTGCTGCCGGGCTTTTCGGCCGAGTCCTGGTTCGTGCTGATGGCCCCGACCGGTACGCCGCGAGCGATCATCGAGCGCATGTCTGCCGAGGTGGATCGCATCGTCAAGAAAAAAGACGTTGCCGATCGGCTCAAGGCGCTGGGTGCCGAACCGGTGGGCGGCACGCCCGAGCAGCTTGGCAAGTTCATCGCCGATGAAACCCGCAAGTGGCAGCAGGTCGTGAAGGCCTCTGGCGCAAAGATCGATTGA
>DAONCJ010000377.1:0-4430 GCA_035401985.1 Burkholderiaceae bacterium
AGCCGGCGTTTGCGGCCATCGTTGCCAAAGTCAAAGCCTCGCTCGCAGTTGCCTGATCGCGCCCGGGGCGGCTGCGCGCAAGCTGCGCAGCTCGACCCGGTCGCCAACGCCAGACGGGGCCTCAGGGCCCCGTCTGTCATTTCACCGACCGATTGGTGTCGCCGGGTCGTTCACCCGTCTGGCGAGGCCACACCGGATGTCTGTCGAACCCTGCCGGGACGGGGCATTGCACCGTCGGGCCGGCAGTGGTCTTCCGTGGAGTTTTAGCCGATGGACCAGGAGCTCAACACCCTCATCGAGCAGGCGCGCACGGCGCTGGGCGAGGCGGCCGACAGCGCCGCACTGGCCAATGCCAAGGCGCGTTTTCTGGGCAAGGACGGCGCCATCACGCAGCGCATGAAGACGCTCGGCCGCCTGTCACCCGAAGAGCGATCGCTGGCCGGCAAGCGCCTGAACGAGACCAAGCAGGCCGTCGAGGCGCTGGTGCAGTCGCGCGAGGCCGAGCTGACCAAGGCGCTGCTCGATGCGCGGCTGTCCCAGGAATCCATCGACGTCACGCTGCCAGGACGCGGCCGCGGGGCCGGCGGGCTGCATCCGCTGACCCTGGCCGCCGAGCGGATCGAGGCGATCTTCCGGTCGATCGGATTCGACGTGGCCGACGGCCCCGAGATCGAGGAAGACTTCTACAACTTCACGGCGCTGAACACGCCCCAGAACCACCCGGCACGCTCGATGCACGACACCTTTTATGTCGAGGGCCAGGACGGGCAGGGCAACGGGCTGCTGCTGCGCACGCACACCAGCCCGGTGCAGATCCGCTATGCCCGGCTGCACAAGCCGCCGATCAAGGTGATTGCGCCCGGCAAGACCTATCGGGTCGATTCCGACGCCACGCATTCGCCGATGTTCACGCAGTTCGAGGGCCTGTGGGTCGACGAGGACATCAGCTTCACCGACCTGAAGAGCGTCTACACCGAGTTCCTGCAGCGCTTCTTCGAGACCACCGAGCTCGATGTGCGGTTCCGGCCTTCGTACTTCCCGTTCACCGAGCCCTCGGCCGAGATCGACATGCGTTTTCACGACGGTCCGCTGGCCGGCCGCTGGCTCGAGGTGTCGGGCTCCGGTCAGGTGCATCCCACGGTCATGCGCAACTACGGGCTCGACCCCGAGCGTTATCTGGGGTTCGCCTTCGGCTCCGGTGTCGAGCGGCTGGCGATGCTGCGCTACGGCGTGGGCGACCTGCGCCTGTTCTATGAGAACGACCTGCGTTTTCTCGCGCAGTTCAACCGTTGACGAGGCCCTGTCATGAAGTTTCCTGAAAGCTGGCTGCGCAGCTTCTGCGATCCGCAACTGAGCACCGAAGCGCTGGCCGAGCGCCTGACGATGTCGGGCCTGGAGGTCGAAGAGGTCGGCACGGCTGCACCCCCCTTCACCGGCGTGGTGGTGGCGCTGGTCACCGCGGTGGCGCGTCACCCCAACGCCGACAAGCTGTCGGTCTGCGAGGTCGATGTCGGCGGCGCATCAAAAACGATCGTCTGCGGCGCGCCCAATGTGGCGGCCGGCCTGAAGGTGCCCTGCGCGCTGCCGGGCGCGGTGTTGCCGGGCGACTTCACGATCAAGCCGGTGACGATGCGTGGCGTGGCCAGCGACGGCATGCTGTGCTCGGCCCGCGAACTCGGCCTGTCCGAGGACCACGGCGGACTGCTGGTGCTCGCAGCTGACGCGCCCGTGGGCGGCGACCTGCGCGAAGCGCTGGCACTGGACGACGCGGTGTTCATGCTCAAGCTGACGCCCAATCTGGCGCACTGCTTCGGCGTCTTTGGCATAGCCCGCGAGGTCTCTGCGGTCACCGGCGCGCCGCTGCGCTCGCCCGAGTTCCTTGCGATCGTGCCGAGCATCACCGATCGCCTGCCGGTGCAGGTGCTGGCTCCCGACCTGTGCGGCCGCTTCAGCGGTCGGGTCATCCGCGGCGTGAATGCGCGTGCCGCTTCGCCCGACTGGATGAAGCGCCGCCTCGAGCGGGCAGGGCAGCGGCCGATCTCGGCGCTGGTCGACATCTCCAACTACGTGATGCTCGAGCTCGGCCGGCCTTCGCACGTGTTCGATCTGGCGCGTATCCATGGCGATCTGCAGGTGCGCTGGGCGCGACCCGGCGAGTCGTTGAAGCTGCTGAACGGCCAGACGATCGAACTCGATGCCGAGGTCGGCGTGATCGCCGATGCCCAACAGGTCGAGAGCCTGGCCGGCATCATGGGTGGCGACAGCACGGCGGTGTCGCTGGACACCACCGACATCTACCTCGAGGCCGCGTTCTGGTGGCCCCAGGCAATGGCCGGGCGGGCTCGCCGCTACAACTTCTCCACCGACGCGGCGCAGCGCTTCGAGCGCGGCGTCGACGCCGCCACCACGGTGGCGCATATCGAGTACCTGACCCGCCTGATCCTCGACATCTGCGGCGGCCAGGCCGGCCCGGTCGACGATCTGGTCACCGGCCTGCCGGCGCGCCCGCCGGTGACCATGCGCACCGAGCGGGCCCGCAAGGTCATCGGCGTGGCGATCAGCGACGACGAGATGGCGCAATCGTTCCAGCGCCTGGGCCTCGCCTTCACGCGTGAATCCGACCGCTTCATCGTCACCCCGCCTTCGTGGCGCTTCGATCTTCAGATCGAGGAAGACCTGATCGAGGAAGTCGTGCGCCTCTGGGGCTTCGAGCGGCTGCCCGTGCGCCCGCCCAGGGCCAGTTCGCCGATGCTGGCCCAGCCCGAGCGCCTGCGTCCGCTCAGCGTGCTCAAGCGTGCGGTGGCGGCGCGCGACTACCAGGAGATCGTCACCTTCGGCTTCGTGTCGTCGACGCTGCAATCGCGTCTGGACACCGAGGCGCCGATCCGCCTGCTCAATCCGATCGCCGCCCAGATGGATGTGATGCGCACCACCTTGTGGTCGGGCCTCATCGACATCCTGAAGTCGAACCTGAACCGCAAGGCGAGCCGTGTGCGTCTGTTCGAGGTCGGTCGGGTCTTCCACGCCGATCCGGCGGTGGAGTCGGGACCGCTGACGGTCAAGGGCGTGCACCAGCCGCTTCGCCTGGCGGCGCTCGCCTACGGCCCGGTGGCCGACGAGCAGTGGGGCCTGCCTTCGCGGCTGGTCGACTACTTCGACGTCAAGGGCGATCTCGAGGCCGTGTGCGGCGCGCTGTCGGCCGAGCTGCGCTTCGAGCCGGCGGTGCATCCGGCGCTGCACCCGGGACGCAGTGCCCGCATCACGCGGGCGGGGCAGCCGGTGGGCTGGCTGGGCACCCTGCATCCGGAACTGCAGCAGCACCTGGAGCTGGCCCACGAGGCGGTGCTGCTCGAGCTGGAGCTCGACACGCTGCTCGTGCGCGAGCTGGCGCGGCCGACCGAAAACTCCCGTTTCCCGCCGGTCCAGCGCGACATCGCCTGGGTCGTTTCGGCCGATCTCAGCGTGCAGGCGGTGCGCGAGGAAATCGCCCGCGCACTGGCCGCGCAGCCCCTTGGCGGACTCGTGACAAACGTCAGGTTGTTTGATGAATATCGCGGTAAGGGATTGGAAAATAAGGAGAAAAGTCTTGCCTTCCGATTCTGGATGCAAGATACTCAGCGCACCCTGAACGATGCGGAAGTCGCCCAATTGATGGATGGCGTCGTGTCATGGATGGGGGAACGACTGGGTGCCCGCCTGCGTTCCGGAGCCTGAGTCCACCAATCTTCCATGAACGTTTCCGGCCAGTCGTCCCTTGCAGTCGATTCGCTCGATGACTCATCCGCGCGACTCGAGGCGTTCGATTCGCAGGACATCGATCCGGATGGCTTCACGCTCACCAAGGCCGAACTCGCCGAGATGCTGTTCGAGCGGGTGGGCCTGAACAAGCGTGAAGCCAAGGACATGGTCGAGACCTTCTTCGACGAAATCCGCGGCGCGCTCGAGCGCGGCCACAGCGTCAAGCTGTCCGGCTTCGGCAATTTCCAGCTTCGCGACAAGCCCCAGCGGCCAGGTCGCAATCCCAAGACCGGCGAAGAAATCCCCATCTCGGCGCGTCGGGTCGTCACTTTCCACGCCAGCCAGAAGCTGAAGTCCCAGATCGACGGCTCCGATCGCGGCTAGCCGCTGCGCGCCATTCGTTCGCCCCCTGACCCGCGCCGATGCAGACCAAGCCCGAGACCAAGATCGTCCTTCCGCCGATCCCCGCCAAGCGGTATTTCACGATCGGCGAAGTGAGCGAGCTGTGCGGGGTCAAGCCGCATGTGCTGCGCTACTGGGAGCAGGAGTTCACCCAGCTGCGCCCGATGAAGCGGCGCGGCAACCGGCGCTACTACCAGCACCACGAGGTGCTGCTGGTGCGGCGGATCCGCGATCTGCTGTACGAGCAGGGCTTCACCATCAGCGGTGCGCGCAATCGTCTGGGCGAGATG
>DAONCJ010000378.1:0-4418 GCA_035401985.1 Burkholderiaceae bacterium
CGCGCCATCGGGGGCAGGGCGTATCCGCTGTTCAAGAACTTTTATGCTGGTGGCATCGGAACGGTCCGCGGTTTCGCGCAGTCTTCGCTCGGTCCCCGGGATCCGGTGGACAACGTGCCGCTGGGCGGTCAGACCCGCATCGTGGGCAGCGCCGAGTTCATCTTCCCGCTGCCGGGCACGGGCAATGACCGGAGCTTCCGCAGTTTCGTCTTTCTCGACGTGGGCAACGTCTACCAGGCCGGATCCATCGATCTGGGCGACATGCGCGTGGCCACCGGCCTGGGCCTGAACTGGGCCAGCCCCATCGGACCCATGAAAATCAGCTTCGGCATTCCCATCCGCAAGCTGCCGGGCGACCGGGTGCAGCGGATCCAGTTCCAGGTTGGCACCGGTTTCTGACGGTTAACTATGAGACAATCCCGCTCTTCCAATGCCCGCCCCAAGGAAGCATTCCTGATGAAGTTCTGGCAAAAAAGCCTGATCGCGCTCAGCGTCGCTGTGGCAACGCAAGGCGCCTGGGCCCAGGAGTTCCGTCTGGGGTTCGTCAACACGCAGCGCATCCTGCGCGATGCCGAGCCCGCCAAGGCCGCTCAGCGCAAGATCGAGGGCGAGTTCGGCAAGCGCGACAAGGAACTGCAGGACATGGCCGCCAAGCTCAAGTCGCTCAACGAGCGCATGGAGCGCGATGCGGCCGTCACCAACGAAACCGAACGCGGTCGCCGCCAGCGCGAGTTTGCCGAGATCGAAAAGGAATTCCAGCGCAAGCAGCGCGAATTCCGCGAAGACCTCAACCAGCGCCAGAACGAGGAAGTCCAGCAGCTGATCGACCGGGCCAATCGCATCATCAAGCAGATCGCCGAGACCGAAAAGTACGATCTGATCGTGCAGGACGCAGTGTACTGGGCCCCGCGCATCGACATCACCGAAAAGGTTCTGCGGGCGTTGTCCACCGCCAAGTAGGACTGACACGATGGCGCGGTACGCACCGGGCCCCTTCACAGCCGGCGATCTCATCGACCGTTTTGGCGGCACGCTCCTCCATGGCGAGCGGTCGCTGACGCTGACCCGGCTGGCTCCGCTTGAAAGCGCAGCGCCCGGTGAACTCAGCTTTCTGTCCGCAGCCCGCCATCGCCGGGACGCAGCCGCCACCCGCGCCTCGCTGGTGATCGTCTCGGTGGCACTGGTCGATGCGCTGCCCGAGCCCACCGCCCGCATCGTCACCCCCGATCCCTATGCCTACTACGCCGCGGTGTCGCGCTGGCTGGCATCACGCCAGCAGCCTGCCGACCCGTCGCCACGGATCCACCCCGGCGCGCTGATCGACCCGGACGCCCAGGTCGACCCCAGTGCCCTTGTCGGCCCCGGCTGCGTGATCGAAGCCGGCAGCGTCATCGGTGCAGGCGCCCGGATCGGCCCGCAATGCGTGATCGGGGAGGGCGCCCGGATCGGTGCCGACACACGTCTGTTCGCCCGCGTGGTCGTGTATCCCGACTGCGAAATCGGTCAGCGCGGCATCATCCATGCCGGAACGGTGATCGGTGCGGACGGCTTCGGCTTCGCCCGTGAAGCGCAGGGATGGGCCAAGATCGCGCAGCTCGGACGAGTGCTCATCGGCGATGACGTCGAGATCGGCGCCAACTGCACCATCGACCGCGGAGCCCTCGACGACACCGTCATCGGAAACGGCTGCAAGCTCGACAACCAGATCCAGGTCGGCCACAACGTGCGCATCGGCGAGCACACCGCCATCGCGGGCTGCGTTGGCATCGCCGGCAGCGCCGTGATCGGCGCGCGCTGCATGATCGGCGGCGGCGCCGGCATCCTGGGCCACCTCAGCATCTGCGACGATGCGGTGATCTCTGCGATGAGCCTGGTCACGCGCTCGATCAGCCGTCCCGGCCTGCACACCGGTGTGTTCCCGCTGATGCCCAATGCCGACTGGGAGCGCGCCGCCGTCACCCTGAAGCAGCTGCCGGCCCTGCGCGATCGCATCCGGCGCCTCGAGCAGCGCCTGCCAGGCGAGCCTGCCGACGCACCTGCGGCCCCCGACCCGGGCACCTCTCCGAACGACCCCAAGGAATCTCCATGAGCTTGCTCGATATCCGGGCCATCCTCGAACACCTTCCCCATCGATATCCGTTTCTGCTGGTCGACCGGGTGCTCGAACTCGAGAAGGGCAAGCGCATCGTGGCCATCAAGAATGTCACGATCAACGAGCCGTTCTTCCAGGGCCATTTTCCGCACCTGCCGGTGATGCCCGGCGTGCTGCAGATCGAGGCGCTGGCGCAGGCTGCCGGCATCCTGTCCTTCCAGACCATGGGCAAGGTTTCCGACAACCAGTCGGTCTATTACTTCGTCGGCATCGACAACGCGCGCTTCAAGCGGCCAGTGGTTCCGGGCGACCAGTTGCGCCTCGAAGTCGAGATCGTGCGCGTGGCGCGCTCGCTGTGGAAGTATGCCGGTCGTGCGCTGGTCGACGGCCAGGTGGCCGCTCAGGCCGATCTGATGTGCACGCTGCGCGACATCGAACCGGCGCCCGGCAGCGAGCCATGAGCCTGATCCACCCCAGCGCCCTGATTGCGCCGTCGGCCCAGCTCGACTCCAGCGTCGAGGTCGGCGCCTTCAGCGTGATCGGTCCCGACGTGTGCATCGACGCCGGCACGGTGATCGGTCCCCATGTGGTGATCGAGGGCCACACCACGCTGGGTCGTGACAACCGGGTGTTCCAGTTCGCCTCGCTGGGGGCCGCGCCGCAGGACAAGAAGTACCGCGGCGAACCGACCCGTCTGCTGGTCGGTGATCGAAACACAGTCCGCGAGTGCGTGACCCTGAATCGCGGCACGGTGCAGGACCAGGGCCTGACCCGGATCGGCGACGACAACTGGATCATGGCCTATGTCCATGTCGCCCACGACTGCGTGGTGGGCAGCAACACCATCTTTGCCAACAGCACGAATCTGGGCGGTCACGTGCAGATCGGCGACTGGGTCATCCTGGGTGGCGCATCGGGCGTGCACCAGTTCTGCAAGATCGGCGCGCATGCCATGACCAGCGTCGGGTCGGTCGTGCTGCACGATGTGCCGCCTTTCGTGATGGTCGCGGGCAACACGGCGCAGGCGCACGGCATCAATTCGGAGGGACTGCGGCGCCGCGGTTTCTCGGCGGCACGCATCAATGCGATCCGGCGCGCCTATCGGCTGCTCTACAAGGACGGTCTCACCCTTGCCGAGGCCCGTCAGGCCCTCGGACCAGGCCGCGATGCCGGCGCCCTCGACCCCGAGGGTGAGGCGGGCGCCGACCTCGATCTGCTGGCCGGCTTCCTCGAGCAGGTGACGCGCGGCATCGTCCGCTGAGCATCATGCAATCGGGCGACCTGCAGCTGGCTGTCGTCGCGGCCGAGGCCTCGGGCGATGTCCTGGCGGCCAGCCTGCTGCGCGGGCTGGCCGAGCGCTGCGCGCCCGCGGGCCGGCTGCAGGCCGGTGGCATCGGCGGCCCAGCAATGGCAGCAGCCGGCTTCGATGCGTGGTGGTCGATCGACGAGCTGTCGGTGCGCGGCTACGTCGAGGTGCTGCGCGAATACCCGCGCCTTCGCCGGCTGCGCAACGATCTGCGCGATCGGCTGCTGGCGCAGCCGCCCGATCTGTTCGTCGGCGTGGACGCGCCCGACTTCAACCTCGATCTCGAGCTGGCGCTGCGCCGCGCGGGCGTGCGCACCGCCCACTTCATCGGGCCCTCGGTCTGGGCATGGCGCCGCGAGCGCCTGGCGCGAGTCCGCGAAGCCGTCGACCACATGCTGCTGATCTTCCCGTTCGAGCCGCCGCTGTACGAGGAGGCCGGCATACCGGCCACCTACGTCGGCCATCCGCTGGCCGATGTCATCGACGAGCAGGTCGACGCGGGCGCGGCGCGAAGGGCCCTGGGTCTGCCCGCCGATGCGCCGGTGGTTGCGCTGCTGCCGGGCAGCCGAGCGGCCGAGATCCGCTACATGGCGGCCGAGTTCATCGCCACCGCCGCCTGGCTCGCCGCGCGCCGCCCGGAGCTTCGCTTCGTGCTGCCGGCAGCCGGCGAGCGGCAGTACGAATCCCTGCGCGAGCTGCTGTCGCGCAGCCCGGGCGCGGCGGCGATCACGCTCACGCAGGGCCGTTCGCACGACGCCCTGGCGGCCTGCGACGTGGCACTGGTCGCCAGCGGCACGGCCACGCTCGAGACGGCGCTCTTCAAGCGGCCGATGGTGATCGCCTACCGGATGGCCGCGATCAGTTATCTGATCATGCGCAAGATGGGTTACCAGCCGTGGATCGGGCTGCCCAACATCCTGTGCCAGGAGTTCGTTGTTCCCGAGTTCGTGCAGGGCGCCGCGCGCGCCGACGCCATGGGGCCGGCACTGCTGGCGCAGCTCGACGACCCGGCGCTGCGCG
>DAONCJ010000379.1:0-4409 GCA_035401985.1 Burkholderiaceae bacterium
CGATCACCAGCGCCGCCTCCGACAGCCCGGTCACCGGACAGGGGAGGACTTCGCGCAGGCCGGCCAGACCCGGATCGCCGAACGCCGCGACGATGACCGCGTCGTGGCGCGCGTGATGCTCGGCGGCCAGTTCAAGCGTGGCATAGGCGCCGATCACCGCTTCCATCCGCGTTTCGATGTAGGCGACGCCGAATCGGGCGGTGAGCACCTCGATGTTCGTGCCCGGGGATGCACTGCGCTGCGCCTCGGCGCGGATCAGCTCCGACACGCTGTCCGAGATATTCGGATTGATCAGCAGAATATTCATCGTCAGTCCTCAATCCCACAGTAAAGGGTGCGCTGCCGGTCCGAGCAGACGCTCGACATGCGCGGCCATCTGCAGCACCAGGCCATCCTCATACCGACGCCCGACAATCTGCAGCCCCACCGGAAGCCCGTCGACCAGGCCGGCCGGCACCGAGCAGGCGGGCGCCTGGCAGTAGTTGAACAGCGGCGTGTATCCGGCATGCCCGCGCGGGCCGGCCGGCAGTCCGCCGATCTGCGCCGGACCGAGCTGATCGAGCGGCCATGAAACCACCGGCGTGGTCGGGCACAGCAGCAAATCGTAGCGCTCGAAGAAGCGGGCGTAGGCGGCGTAGATGTGTTCGCGCAGCAGCAGCACCCGGGCGATCTCGACACCGGAGACCTCGCGCCCTGCCGCGATCTGCACCTGAATATCCGGGTCGATCATGGACGGATCGCGATCGAAGGCCTCGCCGTGCAGGGCCGCCAGACCGGCCTGCTGCAGCTTGATCAGCGGATACTCGCGCACGCCTTCGGGCCATTCGGGAACCGCCGTTTCGATGGCGTAGCCATCGTCCGACAAACGCCGCACCGTCCGCTCGATCGCCTCGCGCACCGGCGCATCGATCGCGAAGCCGCAGCCCAGATCGTGGCTGTAGGCGATGCGCAGCGGACGCTGCGGCGGGCGCTCGAGCAGCGGCAATGTGTCGGGCAGGCCGACCGGCTGCGCTCCCCAGTCACCTGCGCTGTAACCGCGCAGGCAGTCGAACATCAGCGCCGCATCGCGCACATCGCGCGCAATCTGCCCGATCACCGACAGGCCGAAGTTCGGTTCATCGAAGCCCGGTCCGCACGGGATCAGACCGAAGGTGGGCTTCATGCCGACCAGTCCGCAATGAGACGCCGGGCGGCGGGTGGATCCGCCCGCATCGGTGGCCAGCGCCAGCGCACCGATGCCCGCAGCGGTCGCGCTGACGGCGCCACCGGACGAGCCGCCGGGTGTCAGCGCCGTGTTCCAGGGCGAACGGGTCTTGCCGTGCGGCAGATTGTTCGACACACCCTTGCAGGCGAACTCCGAACAGTTGGTGATGCCAATGATCACCGCGCCGCGCTCGCGCATTCGCGCAACAGCCCAGGCGTCGGCCGGCGCGACGAAGTGCTCGAACAGGCGCGAGCCTTGCGTCACACGGCGCGCGCGTACCCACAGGTTGTCCTTGACGGTGATGGGCACGCCGGCCAGCGGCAGCGTCTCGCCTGCGGCAATGCGCCGATCCACGTCGGCCGCCTGCGCCATCGTCCACGCGTCGTCGTGATTGATCACGGCGTTCAGCAGGGGGTTGACCTTGTGAAGTCGAGCCAGCGCATCGCCCGCCACTTCAACGGCGCTCAGAGATCGACCGGCGACCGCCTGACCGATCTCGAATGCAGACCTTCGCCACAGTTCCGCCATGTCAATCCACCTTCCAGAGCGGCGACCGGTGCCCGCGGCCACGGGTGCGCGCCGGGGCCGGGCGCATCGCCTTCAGGAACCTTCCGCGACCCGCCTCGCCCAGATAACGGCCGTCCTGCCAGACGGGTTCGCCGCGCGACAACGTCACCGCGGGCCATGCCTTCAGTGCCAGCCCTTCGTAGGGCGTGTAATCGACCGCATGGTGCAGATCGACGTTGCGAACGGTGCGGTTCAGGCCCTGCTCCCAGATCACCAGGTCGGCGTCCGAGCCGATCGCGATCGTGCCCTTGCCGGGGAACAGGCCGTACAAGCGGGCCGGGTTGGTCGAGGTGAGGGCGACGAAGGTGTGGATGTCGATTCGTCCGTCGATCACGCCGTGCGTCATCAGCAGGGGCAGGCGAGTCTCGAGGCCCGGTATGCCGTTGGGGATCTTCGGAAAGGGTGCGTCGTCGCCGGCGTTGCGCTTTCCGCCGGGTCCGTCGAAGGTGAATGGCGCATGGTCGGACGACACGATCTGGAATGTGCCGTTCTCGAGGCCACGCCAGATCACCTCCTGATTGGCCTTGTCGCGCGGCGGCGGGCTGCAGACGCATTTCGCGCCCTCGAAGCCCTCGCCTTCGAGGTTCTCGGCACTGAGCAGCAGGTACTGCGGGCAGGTCTCGGCATAGATCTTCAAACCCATGCCCTGCCCGGCGCGAATCTGCTCGACCGCCTCGCGCCCGGACACATGCACGATCAGCACCGGCACATCGACCAGCTCGGCCAGCGCGATGGCGCGATGGGTCGCCTCGCGCTCGACCAGCATCGGCCGCGAAGCCGCGTGGAAGCGCGGCGCGGTCAGGCCTGCCTCGACGAGCTGATCGGTGAGCCAGGCGATGCAGTCCGCGTTCTCCGCATGGATCATGGTCAGCGCGCCTTCGCGCCGCGCCACGGCCAGCAGGTCGAGCACCTGCCGGTCGTTGAGCTTCATGTCGTCGTAGGTCATGTACAGCTTGAACGAGCTGTAGCCTTCGTTGACCAGCGCCGGAAGTTCCTCGCGCAGCACTCGCTCGGACGGATCGCTGACGATCAGGTGAAAGGCATAGTCGATCGCCGCCTTGCCATCGGCACGACGATGGTAATCGTCGACCGCTGCGCGCAGCGACTGGCCCTTGAACTGGCACGCGAAGGGAATGATCGTGGTCGTGCCCCCGCAGGCCGCCGAGCGCGTGCCGGTGATGAAGTCGTCCGCCATCCGCGAGCCGTCGGTGGTCGGCTGATCGAGGTGACAGTGGGCGTCGACGCCGCCCGGGGTGACCAGGCGGCCCGCCGCGTCGATCTCGCGCCGGCCCGCGGGCAGCGCCGAGCCGATCGCCACGATGCGGCCGTCCCGTATGCCGAGGTCGGCCTGATATCGGTCGGTCGCCGTGGCGACGTCGGCATTGCGCACCACCAGATCGAACGTCTCGCTCATGTCAGCTCCGTGAACAGGCGACCCCACGAACGGATCCGCCGGGTGTCCGCGCCGGCCAGGCGCAATGCTTTCCACACGACCGTGGCCACGCTGTCGTAAATGGGAATGCCCAGTTCCGCCTCCAGCGCCGGCACCAGCGACGCGCCGCGCAGGTTGGTGCACAGCACGGCGATCGCCTGGGGTCGTGCCTTCGCCACTTCGCGGATCATCGATTCGAGCTGTGCGCCCGACACTTCAGAGAACGAGAAGTTGTCGCTCAGGCCGAGATGCTGCTCGGCCACGCAGTCGAACCCTTCGCGCGCATAGTTGGCGATGATCCTCTGCTGGACATCATCCAGATAAGGCGACACCAGTCCGAAGCGCGTCGCACCGGTGGCGCGCAGGATCTCGTTGAGCGCCAGCACCGACGTGCAGGCCAGCGCGCCGGTCCGCTGCTCGATCTGCCGGCAAAGCTCGCGATCGGATTCGAAGCCGAGCCAGCTCGACGAGGTGCCGCTCCAGCCGATCACCTGGCAGCGCGCATGCGACAGCAGTTCAGCCGCGCCCAGTATGCCGGCGGTGTCGAACTGCGCCAGCGCGTCTTGGCTCAGCGCGATCCGGGTGACCGCGAATCGCCCGAAATGCGCGCTGGCCTGCGGCAGCTCGCGCAGCAGGTCCTGGGTGACCGGTTCGAGCACCGTGTTCGAAGAGGGCGTCAGCATGCCCAGAAGAATCCTGTCCATCGCAAATCTCCGTTGGTCGCGGGACGCGCCGCTCACACGGTGCCCCGCGCCGTTTCACTGGCAATGATCATGCCGGTCTGCTGCCCGGGCCGGCGCCCGTACCGGCGCATCGACACGGTGCGGCGTGTGAGCGGCGACGCGCCGAACCGGGGCATTCATGATCGCCGATGGTGCATTCTGCACACAATATCGATTGAATCTTGTATCCAAAAACAAGAACTTGTTGTTTACTAGCTCGAACATCCCTTCCCAATGCATGGCATGCGACTTGCATCAGATCCGACAGCATGAAGCGCGACGCAACAGTCACTGAAGACGAATCGGCCGCAATCGACACCGATGCCGCCGCCCGCACGCGGCGCATGTACGAGCGGATCCTGTCGTCGTTCGCCGAGCATCGGCTTGCGCCCGGCACCCGGCTGCGCGAAGAGCGGCTGGCCGAACTGTTCGAGGTCAGCCGCACGCAGGTGCGCCAGGTGCTGCAGCGCCTCGAGCATGAAGG
>DAONCJ010000380.1:0-4393 GCA_035401985.1 Burkholderiaceae bacterium
AGGCGACCTTCGTGCTTGCCAGGCCGCAGTCGTCGTTGCCGGCGCTGATGGCTTCCAACTACACGCCGGTCTATCCGTGCCATGTCGCGACCAAGGACATGCGCACGAAACCGATCGGCACCGGTCCGTTCAAGTTCGTGTCGTTCGACTCGAACAGCTCGATCAAGCTCGCCAAGAACACCGAGTACTGGAAGCCCGGGCGCCCGTATCTCGACGCCATCACCTACAACATCATCGGCAACCGCTCCACCCGCACGCTCGCATTCGCAGCCAATGAGTTCGATCTCACCTTCGTGGGCGACGTCACGCCGCCGATGGTGGCGGATGTGCTCGCGCGCTCACCCAAGGCGGTCTGCGAAACCGTGCCGACCAACGTCAGCTCCAACCTGCTGGTGAACCGCGACAAGCCGCCGTTCAACGACCCCAAGCTGCGCAAGGCGATGCAGCTCGCGATCGATCGCAAGGCGATGAACGACATCATCTCGCAGGGCAAGTCCAGCGTCTCCGGCCCCATGCTGGCGCCGCCGCACGGCATCTGGGGCATGTCGAAAGAGGCCCGCGACGCGCTGCCCGGCTACGCCGGCACCCCGGCGGAGCGCCTGGCCGCAGCCAGGAAGATCATGACCGAGCTGGGGTACGGTCCGTCCAAGCGCCTGAAGATCAAGGTGTCGACACGCGATTTCCAGGCCTACAAGGATCCGGCGGTGCTGCTGGTCGATCAGCTGAACCAGATCTACTTCGACGCTGAACTGGAAATCGTGGAGACGTCGGTCTGGTATGGCCGTGCGGCGCGCCGCGACTACATGGTCGCGCTGAACCTGAGCGGCGCGGGCGTGGATGATCCGGACGTGGTCCTGGTCGAGGGGTACAAGTGCAACTCCGAGCGCAACTACACGCACTACTGCAATGCGCAGGTCGACAAGCTGATCGAAGCGCAATCGCAGGAGCCGGATTTTGCCAAGCGCCGCGGGATCGTCTGGCAGATCGAGAAGATCCTCGATGAAGATGCCGCGCGGCCGATCATCCTGCACGGAGTGGCGGCCACCTGCTGGCATCCGCAGTTGAAGGGCCTGGTGCTGCAGCAGAACAGCATCTACAACAACTGGCGGTTCGAAGACGTCTGGCTGGCCAAGTGACGCGCCCGGTTCGATTCGAGTAGTGCTGCCGGCACGATGAAGTCCCTCTTTGCGCGGGCCAATCGCTGATGGGCGCGTACTTCGTGCGCCGCTCGCTGCTGATGCTGCTGACGCTGTTCGGCATCTCGGTGGTCATCTTCGTGATGCTGCGTCTGGTGCCGGGGAACGTCACCGACATCATCTTCGACTCGGCCGGCTTCGTGAACGAGAAGCAGAAGCAGGGCATCGAGCGCGAACTCGGCCTGGACAAGCCCATCGTCACCCAGTACGTGAACTGGATCGGCGGGCTGGCGAAGGGCGACCTCGGTTACGCCTACGTGTCCGAAAAGCCGGCGATCGACGAGATTCTGCCGCGCATTCCGGTCACGGTGAAGCTGGCCACGTTATCGCTTGTTTTCTCGGTCCTGCTCGGCGTTCCGCTAGGGGTGATCAGTGCGGTGCGCCAGAACACCGCGCTCGATTACGCGCTGCGGGTGGTCAGCCTCAGCGGCTTGTCGCTGCCGTCGTTCTGGCTTGGTCTGCTCATCCTGATGGGGTTCGTGCATTGGACCGGGTGGATACCGATCTACAAGAGCACTCCCGATGACTTCTGGCAGGAGATCGCGCTGCTGTCGATCCCCGCGGCGGCGGTGGGCTTTCGCAGTTCGGCGCTCATCATGCGTCTGACGCGATCGTCGATGCTTGAAGTGCTGCGCCAGGACTACATCCGCACGGCGCGCGCCAAGGGCGTGTCGGAAACCGGCGTCAACTACGAGCATGGCCTGCGCAACGCCATGCTGCCGGTGGTCACGATCGTCGGTGTCGAGGCGGCGTTTCTGATCGGCGGGCTGATCGTGACCGAAACCGTGTTCAATATTCCGGGCGTGGCCCGCTTCCTCGTCGAAGCGATCCGCTGGCGCGACTATCCGATCGTGCAGAACCTCGTGATGCTGATCGCCGTGGTCGTCGTGGTGGTGAACTTCGTGGTCGACCTGACTTACGTCGCGCTCGATCCGCGCATCAAGTACGAGAGCTGATCCCATGGCAGCGCTCGATCACGCGGCGGAACTGAACAAGGCCGGTGCCAACATCACCGGGGCCGGCAGCGCGGCGCTGCACCTGATCCGGCGTTATCCGCTGGGTGCGGTCGGCGCGCTGATCATCCTGATATTCGTGGGGCTGGCGCTGTTTGCCGGGGTGATTACGTCGTTCGATCCGCTCACGACCAACTCCAGGGCGGCGCTGGCGCGGCCCGGTGGAGCGCATCTGCTGGGCGCCGATTTCATGGGGCGCGACATGTTCGCCCGGATCGTCTATGGCGCGCGCATCTCGCTGATGGTGTCGATCGGTGCCACGGTGCTCGGATGCCTGGGCGGGGTGCTGATCGGGCTTTTATCGGGTTTTTATGGCGGCTGGTTCGATCTCATCGCGCAGCGCCTGATCGACATCCTGCAGGCGCTGCCGCTGCTGGTGATGGCGCTGGTGATGGCCGCGGCGCTCGGCCCCTCGCTGCCCAATACCATCATCGCGATCTCGATCGCGCTCATCCCTAACATCGCGCGCGTGATCCGCTCGAACACGCTGTCGCTGCGCGAGCTTCCGTTCGTCGAAGCGGCACGCGCCGTCGGCATGAGCGAGATCCGCATCGCGATCACCCAGGTGCTGCCGAACACGCTGGCGCCGCTGATCGTGCTGGCGACCGCGCAGCTGGGCTCGGCGATCCTGGTCGAATCCTCGCTGGCCTTCCTGGGCCTGGGCGTGCCCGAGCCGCATCCTTCCTGGGGCCGCATGCTTTCAGAGTCGGCGGCCGACTATGTGCGCACCGCGCCATGGCTGGTGATTTTTCCGGGCCTTGCGATCAGTGCGGTGGTGTTCGGCACCAACCTGCTGGGCGACGCGATCCGCGACATACTCGATCCGCGGCAGGGCAGCTAGATGGCACCGGACTCCGCAGCAACCCGTGCTCCCGCACCGTCCGCGAACGGCCATGTGCTCGAGGTCGAGAACCTGCAAACCTGCTTCTTCACGCGCGCCGGCCTGGTGAAGGCGGTCGACGGCGTGTCGTTCTGCCTCTCGCGCGGCGAGACGCTCGCCATTGTCGGCGAGTCGGGGTGCGGCAAGAGCGTGACCTCGCTGTCGCTGATGCGGCTGGTGGCCGATCCGCCGGGGCGGATCGTCGGCGGCTCGGTGCGACTGGGCGAAACCGATCTGCTCAGGCTGGACGAAGAGGCCATGCGCGCGGTGCGGGGCAATCGCATCGCGATGATCTTTCAGGAGCCGATGACCTCGCTCAATCCGGTGATGACGATCGGCCGGCAGATCAGCGAATCGCTGATTCTCCATCAGCGCCTGTCGCGCGCCGCCGCGCTTGAGCGCGCGATCGCCATGCTGAGCCTGGTAGGTATTCCCGAGCCGGCGCAGCGCGTGAAGGAGTATCCGCATCAGCTGTCGGGCGGCATGCGGCAGCGCGCGATGATCGCGATGGCGCTTGCCTGCAACCCCGAAGTGCTGATCGCCGACGAGCCCACCTCGGCGCTCGATGTCACCATTCAGGCACAGATTCTCGAAGTCATCGCGAAGCTGCGCCGCGAGCTGGGCACCGCGGTGATTCTGATCACGCACGATCTGGGTGTCGTGGCCGAAACCGCCGATCGGGTGATCGTCATGTACGCCGGGCGAAAAGTGGAAGAGGCCGCCACCTTGGATCTGTTCGTGCGGCCGATGCATCCCTATACCCGTGGCCTCATCAACTCGATTCCGCGGCTGGCACTGATGCGCGGCGAACGACAGGCCGCGGCCGTGAGCCTGCAGGAAATTCCGGGCATGGTTCCGGCGCTGTCCAATCTGCCGGTGGGCTGTGCTTTCGCGCCGCGCTGCGCCCTGGCCAGCGACACCTGCCGTGCTCAGTACCCGCCGTACGAAGAGAAGCAGCCGGGGCAGTGGGCGGCGTGCTGGCATTCCGATCAGATCGAGCGGAGCGCCCATGACTGAGCCGACCGTGCCGGTGCTGCGGGTGCAGGACCTGACGAAGCACTTCCCCGTCAAGAAGGGCATCCTGCGACGCACCGTCGGCCATGTCTATGCGGTGGATGGCGTGAGCTTCGAGATCGGCGCCGGAGAGACGCTCGGTCTGGTCGGCGAGTCGGGGTGCGGCAAGACGACGGTCGGGCGCACCGTGCTGCGTCTGATCGAGCCCACTGCGGGCCGCATCGAACTGGAAGGGCGCGACATCACGCATCTGGGCCGCTCGGAACTTCGACCCTTCCGGCGGCAGATGC
>DAONCJ010000381.1:0-4356 GCA_035401985.1 Burkholderiaceae bacterium
GCGGATGGCGGCGAGCCATTCCGCCTCGGTCAGTTCGACCTCGCGGACGAAGTCGTGCAGATGGCGCACCAATGAGCCCATCACCCGGGTCAGCCGGGCATCGCCGCAGTCGGCCATCCGGGCCAGCACCGCATCGGTGAGCGTGTTCTCGTTGAATTCCATGTCCGGCTCCGTCGAGGATCTGCGCGAGGTACGGCAGTGTGCCCCAGCCGGATTGCGCAAGGCAAAACCCGGAACGCCGGCCGGTGGGGCCCGGTTAAGATCCGGGCACGGTTGCCGCGGTTGGCGACCCATCCACCCGAGGACGACCAGTCAATGAAAATGCCGCTCGAAGACGTCATGGTGCTCGATCTCTCCCACGCACTCGCCGGTCCCCACTGCTCGACGATGCTGGCCGATTTCGGCGCTCATGTGATCAAGCTCGAAACGCCCGGAGCCGGCGACATCGCCCGTGCCTGGGGCGCCCCTCTGCCCAATGGCGAGAATTCCTATTTCGTCGGCCTGCACCGCAACAAGCGCGGCATTTCGATCGACCTCAAGACGGCCGAGGGAAAGGAGCTGTTCTTCAAGCTGGTCGAGAAGGCCGATGTGGTGCTCGAGAACTTCCGCCCCGGTGCGCTCGAGAAGCTGGGCCTGGGCTATGAACAAGCCAAGGCGCGCAACCCCGGCATCATCTACTGCTCGGTGTCCGGCTTCGGCCAGGACGGTCCGTACCGCGAGCGCGCGGCGCTCGACCTGATCCTGCAGGCCGAGAGCGGCATGATCAGCGTCACCGGCGAAGAAGGCGGCAGCGGCGTGCGCTGCGGCACCTCGATCGCCGACCTGGCCGCCGGCATGTACGGCGCCTTCGGCATCGTGATGGCGCTGCGGGTCAAGGACAAGACCGGCGAGGGCCAGCGCATCGACGTCTCGATGCTCGAAGGCCAGATGTCGCTGCTCAACGTCATGATCAGCGGCTATCTCGCCGATGGCGAGTTGCCCAAGCCGATGGGCACGGCCTACAAGGCGCTGCTGCCCTATCAGACCTTCCGCACCCAGACCCGCGACCTCGCGCTCGCCGTGGGCAGCGAGAAGCTCTGGAAGATCTTCTGCCCGGCGATCGGCCGCCCCGATCTGACCGACGATCCGCGCTTCAAGTCCAACCAGCAGCGTGCGCAGAACCGCACCGCCCTGATCGACATCCTGCAGCAGGTGTTCCTGACCCGCAGCTTCGAGGACTGGGAGCAGGTGCTGCTGAAGGTCGGCGTGCCGGTGGGCGCCATCAACAACATCGAGCAGCTGATCAACCATCCGCAGGTCAAGGCGCGCGGTTCGCTGGTCGACATGGAGCATCCGCGGGCCGGCCCGGTCAAGCTGGTCGGCGTGCCGGTCCGGCTGTCCAAGACCCCTGGCGCCATCCGCTCGCCGTCGCCGCGGCTGGGCGAGCACACGGCCGAAACGCTGAAATCGGTGCTCGGTCTGCCGGACGCCGAAGTGCAGCGCCTCATCGACACCAGGATCGTGCAGGCGGTCAAGGGCTGATCGCCGGTTCACCGGCGCCGTCGGAATCGGCGGCGCCGGCGCGACAGGATGGCGCGCGCGCAATAGCGGGAATTGGCCCCCCGGGGCTGCCCAGTTCTCGCGATCCACGCCGGACAGGCGCTGGGATCATCGAGACGTCTGTCTTCCCGCCGGCCTCTCTCGTTGAGCTCACTGCCTCTCCCCGTCCCCGCCGCCTTCTCCGGCACCGCCGCGACCAGTCCGTTCGCGGAGATGAAGGCGCTGATCATCGACGACAACAACATGGCGAGGATCACGCTCACCAGTGTGCTGCGCGATTGCGGGATCGGCCGGGTCAAGAGCGTGTCGGGCACCCATCAGGCGCGGATCCATCTTCAGGCCAACACCTACGATGTGATCCTGTGCGAGTACCACTTCACCGGCAGCGAGAACGGACAGGATCTGCTCGACGAGATCCGGTACACGCGGATGATTCCGTTCCGGACGGTGTTCTTCATGGTCACCGGCGAGGCGACCTACGAGCGCGTCGCCGAGGTGGTGGAGAACGCGCCCGATGACTATCTTCTGAAGCCGTTCAAGCCGTCGGCGCTGGAAGACCGGCTGCACAAGGCGCTGGCCAAGAAGATCGCGCTGCTGCCCATCTATCAGAAAATGGAGTCGAAGGATTTCGAAGCGGCGCTGAGCCTTTGCGCCGACATGGTCAGAAAGCTCGAAACCCACTGGCTGGACGCCGCACGGATCGGCGCCGAACTCGCGCTGTACCTGAAGCACCATGAGCAGGCGCAGGTCTTCTTCGACATGGTGATCAAGGCCAAGGCCCTGCCCTGGGCGAAGCTCGGGCTGGCGCAGCTCGCCTATGCCGGCGACGATCCTGCCAAAGCGCGCGGCACGCTGGAAGCGCTGGTCTCGAACACGAGCGCCTACGCCGATGCCTACGACCTGCTGGCGCGGATCTATTTCGAGGAAGGCAAGCTGTCGCAGGCACTCGATACGCTGCGCCGTGGCGTGGAGGCGACGCCGGCCAATCTGCAGCGGCTGCAAAAGCTCGGATCGCTGGCCTATTTTGTCGGCGAGGCGGCCGAGTCCGAAGCGATGCTCAACAAGGCCTTCCGGCTCGGTTTCGGGACCCGTGCATTCGACCTGCAGTCGGTGCTGCAGCTCGCGCTGCTGGCCCAGGCGCGCGGAGCCAGCACCAAGGACATCGAACGCTTCTGCGTGCAGCTCGAATCGGCGCTGGCCAGGACGCCCGACGATTTCCGCCTGTCCACGCTGAACCAGATCGCCCAGGCCTGCGCCGCGATGGCGCGGAAGAACCCCGCCGAGGTGGTGCGGCGGATCAAGGCCATGGAAGCCTGGCTCGACCACCCCGAGTTCGACTTCGAGTGCGCCTGCAATGTGCTGTCGCTGCTGGGACTGCTCGGCTCGCAGGAGATCCGCCTGCCCGATGCGCCGCTCTGGGTGCAGCGGATCGCGCGCCGGCACTGCATTTCCAAGACGGCTGCCGACCTGCTGTGCGCTTCGCTCGGCGGACTGAAGGAACTGGTCGAGATCGTCGAGAAGGAGCAGGCACAGATCACCTTCCAGGCGAACGACGCGATGTCGCGCCTGCTCAAGGGCGACGCCGACGGAACGGTGGCGCGACTGACGCAACTGGCACGCGAGACGCTGAACGCCCGCCTGTTCAGCCTGGTCGACAGCCTGGCGGTCAAGCATCAGGCGCGCCTGAACGATGCCTCGATGACGCTGATCCTGCAGGCGCAGGAAGTGCGCCAGAAGTATTGCAGCCACGGCACGCAGGTGTCGCTGGCGCGCATGGACGAGGCCGGCCGCACCGGCAGGATGCTCCCGCCGGCCTGAACAGACAGCCCCTGAGGCGGAGTCCAGGGCGGACACGCGGGCCTCGGGCCGGCTTTGGTCAAAGTGCGCGGCATGCCTCATGATTGCGGGTTTCGTGCTCCGCGCCATGCTGTCTCGCCCCTCCTCCCCCGCCTGCTATGCCGGGCTCGACTTCGGCACCTCGAACTGCCTGATCGCGCTGTGGCAGGACGACGCGCCGCACCCCGTCGAACTCGAACCGGGCGAGAGCACCCTGCCCTCGCTCGTGTATGTGGCGCGGCGCCTCGCACCGATTCCTCAACCGAGCCAGGCCTGGCTGACGCAGGCGATGGCAGCGGCGCGCACGCGTGGGGACCGCACCGGTGGCGGGCCGCAGGCCGAAGCGACCATCGAAGCCCGCGTGCGCGCCCAGTTCGCCCGCGAGGCGGGCGAGCACGCACTGGAGGCCCTGCAGCGCCAGACGCTGCTCGAGGCCCTGCAACTGGGCTCGCCGGCCCTGTTCGGGCGCGAAGCCCTGGCCAGCAGCCTCGAAGATCCCGACGGATTTTTCTTTCGTTCGCCCAAATCCTTTCTGGCCGCCGACATCGACGCGGTCTATCGGGCGCGCTTCGAGCGCATCGTCGAACTGATGCTGCGCCACCTTCGCGAGCGCGCCGAGGCGGCGCAGGGCGCCCCGGTCACGCAGGCCTGTGTCGGGCGCCCGGTCCATTTCGGAGGCGGCTCGCCGGCCGACCAGTCGCGCGGCGACGAGCGGGCGCTGGCGCTGCTGGAGGCGGCCGCGCGCCGCGCCGGCTTCACCGATGTGGTCTTCGAGTTCGAGCCCGTCGCGGCCGCCCTGGACTTCGAGCGGCAGCTCGAGCAGGACCGTGTCGTGCTGATCGTGGACGTCGGCGGAGGCACGACCGACTGCACGATGGCGCGCCTGGGACCGCGGCGGATCGCCCAGGCCAGCCGTGCCGGCGACATCCTCGCGGCCAGCGGGGACCGGCTGGGCGGCAATGACGTCGACACCTCGCTCAG
>DAONCJ010000382.1:0-4356 GCA_035401985.1 Burkholderiaceae bacterium
CGGTGGCGGCTTCCTTGTCGGAGTAGCCCAGTGCAGCCAGCGCCCGCAGGATGTCCGGGGCGTCTTCGGCGACGGTGCCCGGCGAGGCGACCGCATCGGCGAGCTTGCCCTTCAGTTCGAGCAACAGGCGCTCGGCGGTTTTCTTCCCGATGCCGGGCACGCGGGTCAGGCGGGCCGCCTCCTGGAGCGCGACAGCCTGCGCCAGGTCGGCCACGCTGAGCCCCGACAGCACGGCCAGCGCGATCCGGGGGCCGACCCCGGAAATGCGCACCAGCTGGCGGAACACGCTGCGTTCGGCCTCGGTCAGAAAGCCGTACAGCAGATGCGCATCCTCGCGGACCACCTGATGGATCAGCAGGGTGACCCGCTGGCCCAGGGGCGGCAGTTCGTAAAAGGTGCTCATCGGCACATCGACCTCGTAGCCGACCCCGCCCACATCGACGAGCAGGTTCGGCGGGTCGCGTCCGATCAGTGTTCCGTTCAGGCGTCCGATCATGCAGCCAAGCTTACACCGAGCCGGACCGCGACCGGTCGGCCCGGGCGTATTGTTCCTTGAGCACGCGCTTGTACAGCTTGCCGGTCGGCAGTCGGGGCAGCGCGTCGATGAAGTCGAGCGAGCGCGGCACCATGTAGCGCGCGACCTTCGTGCGCACGAACTCGAGCAGTTCGTCGGCCAGCCGTTCGCCGGGCGACTCTCCCGCCACCAGCTCGACGATCGCCTTGACCGCCTCGCCCATCTCGGGATCGGGCACCCCGATCACCGCGACGTCGGCAACCGCCGGGTGCATCACCAGCGCGTTCTCGATCGCCTGCGGATAGATGTTCACGCCTCCGGAGATGATCATGAAGGCGCTGCGGTCGGTCAGGTACAGGTAGCCCTCGGCGTCGACATAGCCGATGTCGCCGACGCTGGTCCACGTCGGGTGCCGCGGATGCTGCGCGGCCAGCGTCGCCTGCGGTGCGTTGTGATAGTGGAAGACCTGCTCGTCACGTTCGAAATACACAAGGCCGGCCGTGCCTGGTGGCTGCTCGTTGCCCTCCTCGTCGCAGATGCGCAGCGTCCCGACCAGCGCGCGGCCCACCGAGCCCGGATGGGCGAGCCAGTCGGCGCTGCCGATCGCGGTCACGCCGCTGCCTTCGCTTGCGCCGTAATACTCCTCGAGGATCGGGCCCCACCATTCGATCATCTGGTGCTTTACCTCGACCGGGCAGGGCGCCGCCGCATGGATCGCCACGCGATGGCTCGACAGATCGTGGGCAGCGCGCTGTTCCGGCGTCAGCTTCAGCATGCGCACGAACATGGTCGGCACCCACTGGCTGTGCGTGACCCGGTAGCGCTCGATCAGCCGCAGCGCCGCCTGCGGATCGAACTTGTCCATCATCACCACCGTGCCGCCCATGAACTGCACCGACTGGCAATAGCCCAGGGGCGCCGCGTGGTACATCGGCGCGGGCGACAGGTAGACGGTGTCGGGTCCCAGGCCGTAGCCACTCATCTGGCGCATCCGCGCGGCGTTCTGGCCATCGGACACGCGCCCGCCCTGCTGGCCACGGATGATCCCCTTGGGTCGCCCGGTGGTGCCTGAGCTGTAGAACATCGTGCCGCCCATCCATTCGTCGGCCAGGCGCTGTGCCGGATGGGCCGCGATGCGGTCCTCGTAGCTGGTCCAGCCTGCGATCGTGCCGTCGACCATCAGGCGATGCTCGCAGCCCGGCATCAGCGCGCTCAGACCATGGGCGAGTTCCTTCATGGCCATCGAGCTGACCACCACGCGGGCTTCGCTGTCCGAGATGATGTAGGCGGCCTCTTCTGGAGTCAGATACCGGTTCACCGGTGCGATCAGCAGGCCCGAGCGCAGCGCCGCCCAGCAGACCTCCATGTAGCGCAGGTTGTTCTCCATCACGATGGCGATCCGGTCGCCGCGTCGCAGTCCGAGCGCATGAAGACACTGGGCCAGACGGTTGGAGCGCTCGTCGATGTCGCGATAGGTCAGCACCTCTCCGGTGCCGCCGTGGATCAGCGCCGGCTTGTCCGGCGTGAGCCGGGCATGGTCGCCCAGGTATTTCGGTCCGCTCATGAGGTCGGGACATCCGTCGGGCGATCAGCCGGCTTCAGCGCTTGACTGTCCTTCATTTGCCACCTTCCAGCGACTTCACCAGTGTGCGGTAGCGGGCGATTTCGCTGGCGATCATGGCAGCGGTCTGCTTGCCGTCCAGGTTGATGATTTCGCCGTTGCCGTTGGCCGCAATGAAGGCCCTGTACTCCGGCGTCGCGGTCACTGTCTGAAGGGCTGCTTCGAGCCTCGCTGCGGGCGCGTCCGGCGTCTTGCCGTGTACCGCGAAGCCGATCCACACGTACTGCTGGTAACCGGGAAAGGACTCGGCGATGGTTGGCACATCGGGCAGGTCGCTGTGGCGCTTGACGCCCGTGGTGGCCAGTGCCCGGACCTTGCCCGAGCGGATCAGCGGCAAAGTGCCGCCCAGGTCGGTCATCGACAGATCGATCACGCCGCCGATCAGGTCGGTGGCCGACTGGGTGGCGCCCTTGTACGGCACGTGGGTGAAATGGACGCCAGCGCGCTGCTGAAGCTGCTGCGCGCCCAGCCGATAGTAGTGCCCGTAGTTGGCCACGCTCAGGCCATCCGGCTTGGCGCGCGCAGCGTCCAGCGCTTCGGCCAGCGTCTTGATCGGCGAGGTCGCCGCGGTGACCAGCAGGCTTTCGCCACGCGTGAGCGCGATCAGGGGGCGCAGATCGCGCTGGGAGTCGTAGGGCAGGTCCTTGAGGACCACCGGATTGATCACGACTGCCGAAGGTGAGATCAGCATCAGCGTCTGGCCATCGGGCGGCGCGGCAAGGAGCGCTTGCACCGCGATCAGCATGTCGGCGCCCGGGCGGTTTTCGACGACCACCGATTTGCCGAGCTGGGTGGCCAGCCGGGGCGCGATGAAGCGGCTGATGTTGTCGGCGCCGCTGCCGGGTCCCAGCGGCACGATGATGCGAACCGTGTTCGAGGACTGGGCCAGTGCCGGCCCGCCGGGGCAGGCGAGGGCTCCGACGATCGGCAGGAGGGTCGCAAGTCGCGACAACAGCGCGCGGCGCAGGGACGAGTTCATGGGGATGCTCCAGTGGGACGGTCGCCGGGTGCGGCGCGAGGCCGCTAGGATGGCGCGTTCGCCGCTCGCAGTCGCGGCCTCGGGATCGCGGGTCGGTCCGTTTCCAGCGCATCCCCGGTGCGGCGTTTCACTGGCTGCGCGCCGGTCGTCCGCCGGCCCGCCGCAGCGGCGGTAAAGCCAGCTGCGTTCAGCGCATCCGCCCGCGACGCACGCGCGCACCGAGCAGGGCGCTGACCGGCGTCTGGGTCGGCGATTGCGCCGCGGCTGCGCCGGTCATGGTGCGGGTGTGGGCGTGGCAGATGGCGCAGGCCAGGGCGTCGGCCGCGTCGGGCGAAGGAACGCCGGGCAGCGACAGCAGCCGCTGCACCATCGACTGCACCTGCTCCTTGACCGCGCGGCCGGTGCCCACGACCGCCTGCTTGACCTGCAGCGCCGTGTATTCGTGCACCGTCAGGCCGCCCGCCACGAGCGAGGTGATCGCCGCGCCGCGAGCCTGCCCGAGCAGCAGCGTCGACTGCGGGTTGACGTTGACGAAGATGATCTCGACCACGGCGATGTCGGGCCGGTACTCGGCCAGCACTTCGTTGATGCCATCGTAGATCGTCTTCAGGCGCGGCGGCAGCGGACCGGGGGCCATCCGGATCACGCCGCTGGCGACATAGCGCAGCGACTGGCCCTGGACGTCAATCACGCCGAAGCCGGTCACGCGCAGTCCGGGATCGATGCCCAGAATGCGCACGCCGGCCGCCGCTGCGCGGGGATCAGTGACGGAAGTGCCGTACGCCCGTGAAGACCATGGCCACGCCGCGTTCGTTCGCGGCGCCGATCACTTCTTCATCGCGCATGGAGCCACCGGGCTGGATGACCGCCACCGCACCGGCGTCGATCACCACATCGAGCCCGTCGCGAAACGGGAAGAACGCATCGGATGCCACCACCGAGCCGGTCAGCGCCAGGCCGGCGCCCGACGCCTTGATCGTGGCGATGCGCGCCGAGTCGACCCGGCTCATCTGGCCGGCGCCGACGCCCAGGGTGCGACCGCCGCCGCAGAACACGATGGCGTTGGACTTGACGAACTTTCCGACCCGCCAGGCGAACAGCAGGTCGGCCATCTGCTGAGGGCTGGGCGCGCGCTGCGTGACCACCCGCAGTTCGGCCGTGGCGAGGTTGCGCTCATCGGGCGACTGAAGCAGCAGGCCGCCGCCCACGCGTTTCAGGTCATAGCGATTGCTGTGCCGCGCC
>DAONCJ010000383.1:0-4348 GCA_035401985.1 Burkholderiaceae bacterium
TGGTGCGGCCCCTGCCGGACGATGGCACCGCACTTCGAGGCGGCTGCGCGCGCGCTGCAGGGCAGGGTCAGCTTCGCCAAGGTGAACACCGAAGCGCAGCCGGCGCTGGCCAGTCAGTACGCGATCCGCAGCATCCCGACGCTGGCGGTCTTTCGCGGCGGGCGCGAGGTCACGCGTGTGAGCGGCGCCATGCCGGCGGCGGATCTGCAGCGCTGGCTTGAATCGACGGGTGTGATGGCTTAAGGCGCCGCGCCACATCAGGGCTGCTGACGGCGCGGCAGCTTCGCCCCGGCAGGGGCGATGGCGGGCTGGGGGGCGGTGGCTGAGGCTGCAGGGAGGCAGCAAGTCAGCAAGGCTTTGGTAGATTCCCTCCATGGGTGACTTCCTGCAAAGCCTGTGGACCGCCGGCGGCCTGTTCTCGGGCGCCGATCCTCGAGTCTGGTCAATCATGCAACTGAGCGTCACGGTCAGCGGCGTTGCCACGCTGCTGGCCTCGGCCCTTGCGCTTCCCGTGGCGGCGTGGCTGGCCCTGACATCATTTCCCGGCCGAGGTGCGGTGCTTGCCGCCTTGAACGCGCTGATGGGTCTGCCTTCGGTGGTCGTGGGCCTGCTGGTCTACCTGCTGCTGTCGCGAGCCGGCCCGCTGGGCAGCGCCGGCATACTGTTCAGTCCGCCGGCGATGGTGATCGCCCAGACATTGCTCGTGATGCCCCTGATCGCGGCGCTGGCCCGCCAGACCCTGGAGGATGCGCTGACCGAGTACGGCCCCTACCTGGCCTCGCTGAATGCAGGCAAGGCGGCGAGCATGGGCACGCTGCTGTTCGAGGCGCGCTTCTCGCTGGCCACCGCCGTGCTGGCGGGCTTCGCGCGGGCGGCGGCGGAAGTGGGTGCGGTGCTGATCGTCGGAGGCAACATCGATGGCGTCACCCGCGTCATGACGACGGCCATCGCATTGGAGACCAGCAAGGGGGACCTTCCGCTGGCGCTTGGGCTGGGGCTGCTGCTGATGACGATGGTTCTGGCAGTCAATGTCGCTGCCCATGGCATCCACGTGTACGCGCTGCGCCGTCACGGCTGAACGGCAGCGTTCGCAATGCACCCGACGCCCGAACCGCTGCTGGCCGAACGCTTCGCCGAGTTCGATTCGGTCGATGTGCGTCTGGGCGAAACCCGGGTGCTGGATGTGCCATCGCTGATGCTGCCGCTGTCCGGTCGCACCGTGATCCTCGGGCCGAACGGTGCGGGAAAGACGACGCTGCTGCAACTGGTCCAGGGCCTGAGGAAGCCAACGGCGGGGACGGTTCGCTGCCTGCCGGGCGTCGGGATGGATCCTGTGGTCCGTCTTGCCTACGTCTTCCAAAAGCCGGTGATGCTGCGCCGAAGTGCGCAAGCCAACATCGAACACGCGCTCGCCCTCGCCGGCGTGCCCGCTTCACGGCGCGCCGCGCAGGCCCTGGCCGCACTGGCGCGATTCGGCCTGGACTATGTGGCCCGTCGCCCGGCCAGGCAATTGTCCGGTGGCGAGCAGCAGCGGGTGGCACTGGCACGGGCGCTGGCGCTGGATCCCCATTGCCTGTTGCTCGATGAGCCGACAGCGAGCCTCGACTCGGGGGCGGCCGCCACCATCGAGCGCGAACTGCTGGAACTCGCCCGCCACGGGATCGGATTTGTCATGGCCACGCACGACCTGGCGCTGGCGCGTCGGGTGGCCTCGCACCTTTTCTTCATGCACCGCGGCCGGATCCTGGAGTCTGGGCCGGCCGACCAGTGCTTCCAGGCGCCCCGCCATGAGGCGCTGCGCCGATTCCTGGCTGGGCAATGGCTGGAGTGAACAGGCTCCATAAGGACCCGACATGATTCTTCCTATACGTCGCTCGATCGCGATGAGGGCGCTGTTCGCCGCGTTTGCCGGCCTGTGCTGCGCATTACTCTGTGCCAGCCTGCCTGGCATCGCGCGCGCCCAGCCGCAGGACCGCTTCATCGTCATGGCGTCGACCACCTCGACCGAGCAGTCGGGTCTGTTCGCCCACCTGCTGCCGATCTTCACCCGCGAGACCGGCATCGCCGTACGCGTCGTCGCGCAGGGCACCGGACAGGCGCTGGCCACCGCCCGCAGAGGCGACGCCGATGTCGTCCTGGTCCACGATCGCGAGGCCGAGGACCGCTTCGTCGCCGAGGGCTTCGGCCTGGCGAGGCGTGGGGTGATGCACAACGATTTCGTACTCGTCGGCCCGAAGACCGACCCCGCGCGGGTCGCTGACACGCGTGACATCGCCGCGGCTCTGCGGCGCGTCGCGCAGGCCCGGCAGCCGTTCGTTTCCCGTGGCGACAGGAGCGGCACGCACGCGGCGGAGCTGCGCTTCTGGCGGCAGGCCGGGATCGATGTCGAGGCGGCGAAGCGGGACTGGTACAAGGACAGCGGCTCAGGCATGGGCCCGACGCTGAACATGGCTTCGGCGATGAACGGCTACACGCTGGCCGACCGCGGCACCTGGCTCAGCTTTCGCAATCGCGGCGAGCTTGCGATCGTGCTGCAGGGCGATCCGCGACTGTTCAATCCGTACGGCGTCATCGTGGTCAATCCGGCCAGGCATCCGCATGTCCGGCACGAACTGGCTCAGCGCTTCGCCGATTGGGTGGTTTCGAGCGCAGGCAGAAAGGCGATCGCCGATTACCGGATCGGCGGCGAGCAGCTATTCTTCCCCGATGACAATCCTTGATGCGGCGCGCTGCGCCTGGGTGCAGGGCGCGGCCCCCGACTATCTGCGCTATCACGATGAAGAGTGGGGTCGCCCCGTTTCGGACGACACGCGCCTGTTCGAGAAGCTCTGCCTGGAGGGGTTCCAGTCAGGGCTGTCTTGGCTGACGATCCTGCGCAAGCGCGATGCCTTTCGCGCGGCCTTCGCCGGCTTCGAGATAGACGCCGTGGCGGAGTTCGGTGCGGCCGATGTCGCGCGATTGCTGGGCGACGCCGGCATCGTGCGCCATCGCGGCAAGATCGAGGCGGCGATCGGCAACGCCAAGGCTGCGCGCAAGCTGCGCGACGAATGCGGGTCTCTGGCGGCCTACGTGTGGCGCTACGAGCCCGACGACAGCGAGCGGCCCGCGCGCCTGAGCGCCGAGGTGCTTCGCGGCATGACCACCTCCGTTCAGTCGGTGGCGTTGTCCCGCGATCTGAAGCGGCGGGGCTGGTCCTTTGTCGGGCCGACGACCATGTATGCGTTCATGCAGAGCATGGGCCTGGTCAATGACCATCTCGAGGAATGCTGCGTTCGGCAGGCGGTGCAGGAGCAGCGTTCGCGATTCGTGCGTCCTCGTTAGCCGCCAGGCGTTGTTCGGCCATCAGCTGCGCGCCGGCCAGATGGCGACCGGCGATGTAGCCGAAGGTCATCGCGGGACCGAGCGTGATGCCGCCACCGGCGTAATTGCCGCCCATCACGCTGGCCGCGTCGTTGCCGCAGGCGTACAGCCCTTCGATGACCCGACCCTCCCGGTCGAGCGCGCGCGAGTAGCGGTCGGTGCGCAGGCCGGCAAAGCTGCCGAGCTCGCCCGGGCGGATTCGAACCGCGTAGAACGGGCCCTGTTCGATGACGCCAAGGCAGGGGTTGGGCGTGTGCGCCGCGTCGCCCTGCGAGCGGTTGTAGGCGTTGTCGCCGCGCCCGAACTCGGGGTCGTGGCCTTTGCGGGCGTAGTCGTTGAAGACCCGTATCGTCGCCTCAAGGCCTTCCGGATCGATGCCCGCGCGCTGCGCCAGATGGGTGATCGAGTTGCCGCGGATCAGGTAGCCGCTGTGCAGCCACCAGCCGATCGGCACCGGGAAGGGCTTGACCACGCCCAGGCCGTAGCGGCGCAGCGTGCGGTGGTCGGCGATGAAGAAGGCGTCGATCGCTGCCGGATCGGGCGAGGCGCGCACCATGGCCTGCACGAAGTCGTGGTACGAGTCGCTTTCGTTGCCGAAGCGATGGCCGTCGGCCAGCACCGCGATCACGCCCGGCTTGCCGCGGTCGACGAAGTGCGGATACAGGCCCTGCTGCCCGTCGGGCCAGCGCACTTCGGACACCGGTGCCCAGGCCGCCGCGTTCGGATAATCGTCGACGAAGCGCGCACCGGCCGTCTCGCCCAGCCGGGCGCCGTCGCCGGTGTTGCCGGCCGGCGGCAGCGGCCAGTGTTCCTGACCGCTCGGAGCATGCGGGTACAGCTGACGGCGGCGTTCGGCGTCGTGCGGAAAGCCGCCGCTGGCCAGCACCACCCCGCGTCGCGCACGAATCGTCACCTGCTTGCCGTGCTGCTCGACGATCGCGCCGGTGACGACTTCGCCGTCGCGCAGCAGTTCACGCGCCGGTGTGTT
>DAONCJ010000384.1:0-4340 GCA_035401985.1 Burkholderiaceae bacterium
CGACTCCCACCGTGATGCCGACGATGCCCAGCCAGGCGGCGGCCGACGGGCTCTCGCCGAGCAGCGAGCCGCTGGCCAGCGCCACCAGCAGCGGCGCGAATCCCCGCATGATCGGATAGGTCAGCCCGAGGTCGCCGTGGCGATACGCGCCGGCGAGCGCGAAGTAATAGCCGACATGGATCGTCAGCGACACCCCGATGAAGGGCCAGGAGGGCTGCGCCGGCAGACCGACGACCAGAAGGACCGGCAGAGCCACCACCGATCCCATGAAATGCACCAGCGCGGTATCGACCGACTTGTCGCCGCTCGACTTGACCAGCGCGTTCCAGCCGGCGTGCAGCAGCGCGCCGAACAGCACGGCGAGCATCACCGGCCAGCTCAGGCCGAGCGGGGACGTCATCGCTTGGGGTTTCCATCGAGGTCGGGCGCAAGGGGCATGGGTTCGGCTGGTGTCGAGGCAGCCCGCACTCTAGCGCCGAAACGCCACAGCCAGTCCGACGAGGCGGACTCTTGGGCAGACGGGAATTCGGACGATTGTCGAGACATGATCAGCCGGGCGATCCGCCCGCGGACTGCCCGCGCTGGTATCGTCTGCATGACTGTCTGACCGCCGCGCACGATGGCCGGCCGTCAGGAGCGCCCCGCGTCGGAAGCCACTGGAGGAGAGCCCCAATGAGTGCCGTCATGGTCGACTATGGCAACCAGGAGCAGGCGATGCGCGCCTACCTGGCCGAAGGCGAACGCCGCGCATTCGCGCTCGGCAACCGCGGACCGATCCGCTTCACCGCCGACGGGAAGGTCCACCCGGACATCCTCGCGGCCTACTGGCGCTGCGGGTTCTACGTCTTCGAAGGCGTGCTGAAGGCCGACGAACTGGCCGACATCGAATCCGACATCCAGCAGATTTTCGATCGGCTGCCGGTGCACCGCGGTGCCGCGCTCGACAAGCACGGCCGCCCGGCGCTGGCCGCCGACTGCGTCGCCCCGACCCTGCAGTGGTCGCGTCCACTGGCCGATCCGTTCGGCGGCACGCAGCTGGCCAATGGCCGGCACCCGGTCAAGATGTTCGAGCCCACGGCAGCCCAGGGGGCGCCTGACGAGGTCGTCTATCTGATCCTCGGCTCGCTGCAGTTCTCGCCGGCCGCCCTGCGCGTCTATGGCCATCCGCAGCTGCTGGCTGTCGCCGCGGCCGTCAACGGCGACGACTTCACCCCGTTCAACGAGGCGCTCTTCATCAAGGAACCCGGTCTAGGTGCGTCCGTGGCCTGGCACCAGGACGGCGTCACCCATTGGGACAGCCCCGACTGGGACGAAGGCACCCACGGGTTCAATTTCATGGCGCAGCTCTATGGCTGCACACCGGCCAACGGGGTCTGGGTCGTGCCCGGCTCGCACAAGCTGGGCAAGGCCGACATCAAGGCGATGGTGGCGCGCGACGGATCCGAACGCCTGCGCGACGCCGTGCCGATCGTCTGCCGTCCGGGCGACGTCGCGATCACCAATCGGCAAAGCGTCCACGGGTCATTCGCCAACACCAGTCCGGACTGGCGGGTGACGGTGAACTTCGGCTTCCACCGGCGCCGCTCGGTGCTCGGTGTCGTCACGCGCGGCACGGTCCATGCGGCCGCCGGCGTCTACGACGAGGCGCGCATCCGCCAGCGGGCCCGCCTGCTGGGCTACGCCATCGATGCCCGCCGCCAGCGCTTCCCCGACGAAAAGCCCTTCGTCTATCAGCCGCACGCCGCTTCGGGCGAAACCTTTCACTACGACGCGGCGGCTCAGGCCAGCCTCAAGGATTACAACCTTCTCGACCTCAGCATCTGAGCCCCCCGCCGGGCCGGTGTGCGATCATGGGGAAGCCGGTGTCGACACCCGACCGGCAGATGCATGAACGGGTGAGCGGCGCCGGCACAAAGGAATCCGATGCAAAAGCCGAACTACCAGTTCGAGAAGCGCCAGCGCGAGCAGGCCAAGAAGCGCAAGAAGGCCGAAAAGGCCGCCCGAAAAGACACCCCCGACGATCAGCCGGGCCAGCAGGCCACGGCCCCTGAGCCACCCGAAACCCCGGCCGAGCCGAAATAACGCAGGTTGTGGGCGGCCGAACCCCTCAGCCGGGCGGCGCGCGGGACAAGTCCCTGAACAGCACCAGGCAGCTTTCCAGCACGGTGGGCAGCGGCGTCTCGTAGCGCGTCAGATGCCAGCGGATCGCGATGTGGAGCACCGCGCCGACGAGGCCCGCAAAGACCATCGCCTGGTCCGCCTGGGCCAGACGATCGGCCGGCATCAGCGGTCGGAACGCCGCCATCACGAAACGCAGGAACTCCCCCGCCGTCTGCTGGTACATCCGGTCCAGATCGGGGCTGACCCCGAGCATTTCGAACAGCAGCACGCGGGCCTTGCGCGGGTCGGCGCGCAACATCTCGAAGAACACCGCCAGGCCGGCCCTTGCCTGGCCTTCCGCACTGGCGTCGCCACGCTCGAAGCCGGCCGCCAGATCGGCGCGCAACTGCTCGACGACCCAGCGATGCACGCCGACCAGCAGAGCCTCGCGATTGGCGAACGACTCGTAGAAATACCGCTCGGTCAGATCGGCGCGTGCGCACACCGCACGCAGCGTGGCCGCGGCATAGCCCTGGGTGCCGATGACCTCAAGACCGGCCGCGAGCAGGCGCAGGCGCCGCGCGGCACGGCGCTCTTCCTCGCTGAGGCCGCCGTAGGGCCGCGGGGCGCCGGCGCGCGGCGGCGCGGGCGTGAGGGCTTTCGAGAGTCGGGCGGGTGCGGCCATGCCGCGATGTTGACATCAATTCACACTACGGTTAAGTTGACATCAACTAATGTCAGATAGACCGGACCGGCTGTTGACTGAACGCGACATTCCCTCACCCCCCGGGCTGCCGTGGGTCGGCAACCTGCTGCAGATCCCGACGTCCCGCATCACCCAGTACCTGCTCGAGACCAGCCGTCACTTCGACGGCATCCTGGCACTCGACTTCGCGGGCGCGCGGCTGCCCTTCGTCTTCGATCCCGATCTGGTCCAGGAACTGTCGGACCCCGCCCGCTTCCACAAGGCCATCGGCCCGCCGCTGTCGACGCTGCGCCGGCTCGCCGGCGACGGCCTGTTCACGGCGCGCGGCGACGAGCCCAACTGGGGCAAGGCGCACCGCATCCTGCTGCCGGCGTTCAGCCAGCGGGCCATGAAGGGCTACTTCCCGATGATGCTCGAGGTGGCCGATCAGCTCGCGGCCAAGTGGGCGCGTGGTGGTCCCGATACCGACATCGCGGTCGCCGAGGACATGACGCGGCTGACGCTCGACACCATTTCTCTCGTCGGCTTCGGCTACCGCTTCGAATCGTTCGCGCACGAGGCGCTGCATCCGTTCCTGGACGCCATGGGCGACGTCCTGGCCGAGGTGATGCGCCGGCTGACCCGCCTGCCGATCCAGAACCGGCTGATGGCGTCGAGCCTGCAGCGCATCGACCGCGGCATCGCGCAGATGCACCCGCTGGTCGACGAGGTGATCGCGTCGCGCCGGGCGGCCGGTGGCGATCAGGCATCGGCGCGCGACCTGCTGGCCCTGATGCTGGAAGCCCGCGATCCGCTGACCGGCGAAGGCCTGGACAGCGAAAACATCCGCTCGCAGGTAATCACCTTCCTGATCGCGGGCCATGAGACCACCAGCGGTCTGCTGACCTTCGCGCTGTACCTGCTGATGCGCCATCCCGAAGTGCTGGCGCGCTGCTACGCCGAAGTGGACCGCGCGCTGCCGGCGGGTCAGGCGCCGCGCTATGAGCACCTGGCGCAACTCGACGTGATCGAGCGGGTGCTGCGCGAAACGCTGCGCCTGTGGCCGACCGCGCCATCGTATGCGCTGTCCGCCAGCGACGACACGGTGCTGGGCGGGCGCTACCGGCTGCGCAAAGGGCAGCGGGTGATCGTCTTCCTGCCCGCACTGCATCGCCATCCGCGCCACTGGCCGCGTCCCGATGCCTTCGACATCGACCGGTTCCTGCCCGAAGCACGGGCGCAGTTCCATCCGCATGCCTACAAGCCGTTCGGCAACGGCGAGCGGGCCTGCATCGGCCAGCAGCTGGCGCTGACCGAGGCGAAGCTGGCGCTGGCGGTCATCCTTCAGCGCTTTGCCCTGTCCGACCCGTACGACTATCGGCTCGACATCAAGGAGACGCTGACGCTCAAGCCCGATGGCTTCCGGCTGCGCGCCCGCCCGCGGGTGCAGGCGCGATACGACCAGTCGCCGCCCGCCAGCGCGACCGTCGCCACGACCGAGGCATCCCCCCGCGCGATGAACGCCCCGGCTGCGCAGGCAGCCCCCGGCACGGCT
>DAONCJ010000385.1:0-4310 GCA_035401985.1 Burkholderiaceae bacterium
GATCGGCAGGCCCCAGGCCGAGGCCAGCGCGGCAATGCGCATGCCCTCGGTGATGCCACCGGTCTTGGAAAGGTCCGGCTGCAGGATCTGCACCGCACGTTCCTCGATCAAGCGCGCGAATTCGAAGCGGGTGTAGTGATTCTCGCCGGCGGCGATCGGCACCAGCGGCGAGATGGCCGCGCCCATCCGGTAGGCGCCATGGTCGTTGCAGCCGAAGGGCTCTTCGAGCCAGGCGACGCGGGCCTCGGCCAGCGCGGGAATGACCCGGCGGGCATCGGCCAGCGAGTAGTTGGTGTTGGCGTCGGTGAGGATCTCGATCTCGTCGCCCAGGCCCGCCCGCACCGCCTGCACGCGCGCGATGTCGTCGCGCGGGTTGTCGCCCAGGCGCAGCTTGACGGCCCTGTAGCCGCGTTCGACGTATTCGCGCGCCTCATCGAGCAGGCTGGCCGGTTCCTGGAAGCCCATCGAGATGCCGCCCGCGTACGCGGGGATGCGCTTGCGGCTGCCGCCCAGCATCTGATAAAGCGGCATGTTGGCGGCCTTGCCGCGGATGTCCCACAAGGCCATGTCGATGCCCGAGACCGCGAGTGCGGCGCCAGCGCCCAGGCCGTGGCTGGACAACTGCATCCGGTTCACGCGGGCGAACACGCCGACCACGTCGCAGGCGTCCATGCCGGCGATCAGCGGATTGAGCGTGTTGTTGACCAGGCTTACCACCGCGCCGGGACTGCGGCCGGGATGGGCCTCGCCGTAGCCGGTCAGTCCCGCGTCGGTCTCGACCTTGACGATGATGGTGTCGCGCTTGGTGGTGGCGCCGACGCCCAGCTTGACGGTCTTTCCCTCGGGCAGGCGGTACGACAGCGGGATGGCGGTGGTGCGGGTGATCTTCATCGGGGGTCCTGTGATTCGGGGGCTGGGACGGGATCGGCGAAAATGAACGCGGACGGGTCGCCGGTCAAGTCGTCGAACGGCCGGGTTCGTCAGGAATGTTCCGCTCCATTGACCAAGGCCTCATGCGCACCATGAATGATTTCATCCCCAGAGTCGAGCAGCAGGGCCGCGCCGGTGGCGGGCCTGGCAAACCCGGCCCGATCGCCCGTTTCATCGGGCTGCTCGCCGGCATCGCGCTGCTGATCGGTGCCGTGCTGTTTTCGGCCGTGCTGCTGGTCGTGCTGGTGCTTGCCGGGGCCGTGGTCCTGGGCTGGTTCTGGTGGCAGACCCGGGCGGCGCGCCGGGTGTTGCGCGAGCAGATGCGCGAGCACATGCGTGCCAACGCTGCGGGCCCGGCCGATCCCGCGGCGGCCGAGCGCCCGATGGATGCGGCCTCGCGCCCGCTTGCGCGCCGCCCGGCCGACGTCAGCGACGCGCACATCATCCGCGAAGACCAGGCGCCGCCGCCCAAGGGCTGACCTGCGCCGCGCTTCAACGCCCGATCAGCTGCCCGATGGCCGTCTGCACCTGGGGCGATCGCGCCGCTGTCTCATGGTCGGCCTGCGCAATCATCCGGAAGCGCGCATCCACGCCGCGGGCCTGCAGCAGTTCCACGTAGGACTGAGCCAGTTCCGGCGTCGTGCGGCTGTCGCGCTCGCCGGTCAATGCCATCACGCGCGCTTCGCGACGGACCGTGCCCGTCCACCGCACCGGGTCCTGGCTGCGCCCCCAGTAGCGCCGACCCATCCGCCACAGGACGAGGTCGCACGGGCATCCGACCAGGACAGCGCCGTCGAGCAGCCGGGGATGGCGCCCGAGCACGATGGCAGCCATGGCGGCCCCGCCGCCGTGCCCGACCGCAATGACCGTGGCCGGATCGAAGCGGGCCCGAAGGCGTTCGATGGCGGCGGCGATTTCGTCGGCAATGGGCAGGGTGTAGTGGTCCGAGCGGCCCAGATGCTCGCCGCCCGAACGTGCGCCCTGTGCGTCGGGGTAGCCCGGGCGCAGCAGCGCGACCGACATCACGCCCTGTTCCGCGAAGCGTCGTGCCGTTTCGCGGGCGAGCGTCAGATGGTAGTCGGCGGGCCCGCTGCCCGGCAGGTCGTCGTGGAGCCAGACGACGAGGGTGCGGGGATGGTCGGCGCCGTAGCGCGCCATCACCAGGCAGTGTTCGAGACCCTCGACCCGGGTGGTGAAGTCGCCGCCCGGGCAACTGGCGGGGACACGCGGACCCGTGCCCGCTGCGAGAGGACCGATGGCTGCGGAATCGGGAGCGGTCCCGCCCGCGAGCAGGCCGGCCAGCAGCCAGCCCGCGCCGCATGACCGGATACGGCCCGCGTTCAGATCAGAAGAACGCCTGGATGCCGGTCTGCGCACGACCGAGGATCAGCGCATGGATGTCGTGGGTGCCCTCGTAGGTGTTGACCACCTCGAGGTTGACCATGTGGCGGGCCACGCCGAACTCGTCGCTGATGCCGTTGCCACCCATCATGTCGCGCGCCAGGCGGGCGATGTCCAGGCTCTTGCCGCAGCTGTTGCGCTTCATGATCGAGGTGATCTCGACCGCGGCGGTGCCCTCGTCCTTCATGCGGCCCAGGCGCAGGCAGCCCTGCAGGCCCAGGGTGATCTCGGTCTGCATGTCGGCCAGCTTCTTCTGGATCAGCTGATTGGCGGCCAGCGGGCGGCCGAACTGATGGCGGTCGAGCACGTATTGGCGCGCACGGTGCCAGCAGTCCTCGGCGGCGCCCAGCGCGCCCCAGGCGATGCCGTAGCGGGCGCTGTTCAGGCACGTGAACGGACCCTTCAGGCCCTCGACATGGGGCAGCATCTGCGACTCGGGGATGGCCACGGAATCCATGACGATCTCGCCAGTGATCGAGGCGCGCAGACCGACCTTGCCCTTGATCGCGGGGGCGCTCAGGCCCTTCATGCCCTTCTCGAGGATGAAGCCCTTGATGCGGCCGTCGTAGTCGCCGCCCTGGCACTTGGCCCACACCACGAAGACGTCGGCGATGGGGCTGTTGGAGATCCACATCTTGCTGCCGGTGAGCTCGTAGCCGCCGTCGACCGCCTTCGCGCGCGTGACCATGCTGCCGGGGTCGGAGCCGTGATTGGGCTCGGTCAGGCCGAAGCAGCCGATCCATTCGCCGCTGGCCAGCTTGGGCAGGTACTTGCGCCGATGGTCTTCGGTGCCGAAGTCGTGGATCGGAAGCATCACGAGCGAGCTCTGCACGCTCATCATCGAGCGGTAGCCGGAGTCGACGCGCTCGACTTCGCGGGCGATCAGGCCATAGCTGACGTAGTTCAGCCCGGGGCCACCGTACTGCTCGGGAATGGTCGGGCCGAGCAGGCCCAGTTCGCCCATTTCGCGGAAGATCGAGGCGTCGGTCTGTTCGTGGCGGAAGGCCTCGGTGACGCGGGGCAGCAGCTTTTCCTGGCAATACGCGTAGGCGGCCTCGCGCACCATGCGCTCGTCCTCGGTGAGCTGCTGATCGAGCAGCAGCGGGTCATCCCACTTGAAAACGGCCTTGGCGGACGGGTCTGAACTCATGGAAGCGCTCTCTTCTTGAATCGTGGCGAAAACGGGATTTTACTTGGCTGCGGGCCGGCCATGTCATGGCAGCGGCCGGGCGCCGACTGATGCATCATTCGACGCTCGTTCCTGAGGAGATGACGGCATGCGAACAGAAGTTGCGGTGCTTGGCGGCGGGTGTTTCTGGTGCCTTGAAGCGGTGTACCTCGATGTCGAGGGTGTCCAGGCGGTGGAGTCGGGCTATGCCGGCGGGGCCGTGGTCAATCCCACCTACGAGCAGGTGTGCGGGGGCGAAACCGGTCATGCCGAAGTGGTCAAGGTGACCTTCGACGCGGACACCATCAGCTATCGCGAGATCCTCGGAATCTTCTTCGGCATCCACGACCCGACCACTCTGAACCGCCAGGGCGCCGACATCGGCACGCAGTACCGCTCGGTGATCTTCCACGTCGACGACACGCAGCGTGCGCAGGCCCAGGCCATGATCGACGAACTGGCGCGCGGCGACATCTTCGATCGGCCGATCGTCACGCAGGTGCTGCCGATGCCCGACTACTACCCGGCCGAGGCCTATCACCAGCGCTATTTCGAGCAGCATCCCTACCAGGGCTACTGCATGGGCGTGGTGGCGCCGAAGGTGGCCAAGTTCCGCAAGCAGTTCGCGAGCAAGCTTCGGCGGGCCTGATTTGGCGCAGGGCCGGGCAGGGGCGCGTCGAGCGCCGCCGGCGCGGCCGTGCGCCCGGCCGCTTGCCCTGTCGCGACATGCCCTAATATAGGCTGCTCGCTCACCACTGCCCTGGAGTCTCCATGCTGCTCAGCCGCTGGATCATTCGCCTGTCGTTTCTGC
>DAONCJ010000386.1:0-4307 GCA_035401985.1 Burkholderiaceae bacterium
GCTGATCTTGTATTCACGGCGCAAGTTCTCGGCGGTCTCGATCATGCCGCCGGGCACCGGGAAGTGCTTGCCGCCTGCGGTGACGCGGCCGCGCGCCAGCGCATCGGAGAAGTTCATGCCGTCGCCCTTCACGCCCCAGCGCAGCGCGGTGGAGTAGAACGGCGCGTTGCTCATCGACTCTGCGCCGCCGGCGATCACCATGCGCGAGGCGCCGGTCATGACCTGCATCACCGCGTAGGCGATGGCCTGCAGACCCGAGCCGCAGCGCCGGTCGAGCTGGATGCCGCCGACGGTGATCGGCAGGCCGGCGTCCAGGCCGACCACGCGGCCCAGCGCGGGCGCGTCCATGGTGGGATAGCACTGGGCGAAGATCACATCGTCGACCTGGTCGACCGGCAGCTTCGTGCGCTCGAGCAGGCCGCGGATGACGGTGGCGCCCAGGTGATGCGCGGGGATGTCCTTGAACACGCCGCCGAAGCGGCCGACGGGGGTGCGCATCGGAGCGCAGATGACGGTTTCGATGGTCATGAGAGGGGTCCTGATGAGGGGAGTAGAGCCCGTGAATTTACCGCAGTGAGGCAGACGGGCGGGTGGGGGCGTGTTCCGCGGTCGAACGATTGCGGCTTCGGCACAGCACGCTCGCCATCACCGAAGTCAGGGACGAACCTGCGTCCGCCGATTTCGAGAGACCCCTTCAGGGTGACGGCGCCGAACATCAGGGAGCGGAATCGTCGATCGGTTATCTTCGCGCGGTCCGCTCGCCGCCCTCGCGCAGCATCCGCCTTCATTCACGGAGAATCCATTCATGAGCAATCCCGATGGCACCGCCTCCGGCCGACGCCGGCTGATATCCGCCGGACTGGCCGGGCTGGTCGCGCCCTGGGGCGCAGCGCGCGCGCAAGGCGCGCTGAACAAGCCGATCCGCTTCGTCGTCTCGCAGGCCCCCGGCGCCACGACCGATGCGACGGCACGCGCCTTCGCCGAGCACTTCTCGCAGAAGCTGGGCGTGCCCGTTTCGGTCGACAATCGCCCGGGCGCCGGCGGCATGATCGCCGCCCAGATCGTGGCCAATGCGCCGCCCGACGGCACCACCTTCCTGGTCTGCCTGCACACGCAGCTCGCGCAGGCGCCGGTGCTGCTGAAAAAGCCGCCGATCAATCCCGACACCGATCTGATGCCGATCTCGGCGCTGACCCCTGGCGTGCTGCTGGGCATGGTGCGTAACGACCTCGCCGCGAGAACGCCTCAGGAGCTGGTGCAACTGAGCCGGCAGCGCCCGGTGACAGTAGGCAACTACAGCATCGGCTCGGGCTGGCAGATGCAGATCGCGCAGCTGATCAAGGAGACGGGCGGCCAGTTCACGTTGCTCAACTACAAGGGCACCAGTCAGGTTCTGACCGACCTGGCGGCGAAGCAGATCGACGTGGGCGCGGGCTCGCTGCTGGGCGCCACGCCCTTCCTGCAGAAGAACGTGGTGCGGCCGCTGGTGATCTTTTCCGAGTCGCGCAGCCCGAAGCTGCCCGGCATTCCGACCTGGGTCGAGGCCGGCTTCACCAGCCCGGCGTTCAAGTCGCTGCTCGAGTACAACATGCTGCTGGCGCCCGCCGGCACGTCGGCCGATGTCATCCATCGGATGGCCGAATTGTCGGTCGATGCTGATGCCCATGCGCCGCGGATTCGGGCCCTGAAGGACATGACCGGGTCGGAGGCGCCGGTGCTCATCGGGGAGAACCTGCGCAAGATGATCGAAGAAGTGTGGCCGACGTATCGGACACTGACGCGCGGGCTGGGATTGAGTCAGGACTGAGTCGTCGCCGGAGGGCCGGTGCGATCAGCGGCCAGATCGCGGCTCGACAGGGCCGGCGGCCTTCAGGCTCGCGCGCGCGCCGGCGGCCCGGCCCTGATGCAACCCGAGCCATCGCGCATGCCTGGCCCACCAGCCGGCCGCCACGCCCAACCATGCCATCGCCGCCAGGGGCAGCGCGACCGAGGCAAACGCCGGCCACAGCGACGCGGCAAGCCGGCTCATCACGGCGACCTGCAGTCCCCCATGCAGCACGCGCGCGAACGCGTCGAATGCGATGGGCCGACCGTCCCGCGCCGCGCTGACGCGCGTGAGCATCGCCAGCGCCGTGCCGCCGAGGTAACCGAGCGTGACGGCGTGTAGCGAGGCGCCCTGCAGTCGAGCCGACCAGTCTGCCGGCACCCCGGGGCACGTGGCGACAGTGCCGAGCACGAGGGCCACGTTCCACCACAGCAGCGCGATGAACAGATGGCGGAGCATCGTCTGGCGAAGGGCCGGCTTGCCCCACCAGCGCAGCGTCAGGCGAAGACTCACGGCGGCAGCCAGCGCAAGGTGCGCCGAGACCGCCCAGCGCAGGGCGGGCGATGACGTTGCGGACATCGGCAACAGCGGCAGCACGCCCTGCACCAGCGGCACACTGACCAGCCCCCACAACGGCGCATCGGGCCAGTGGCGCTCGATGATGGGGAATGCGCCATCGCCGAAGAACGGCAGCATGCGGTGGGACACCACGATGAACACCGTGACGACGCTCCAGAGAGCCATGCGCGCGATCGGGGCAAGCCAGTGCGAGCGTGTGGTGGCAACCGCGAATGCTGCGCTCGCCAGACAAAGCACCATCAGTCCCAGGGCCGCGGTCGTGGCGGCCAGGTGCGAGCGGCGCGTCGGATCACCGCTCGACGTCAGGGCTGCCAGCCGAACGACGATCGCGGCAAGCCCGGTCGCGACCAGCGCAAGTCCCGCGGCAGCGATGCGCAGGTCGCCAAGGACACCCGCCGCGCAGATCGCCCATCCCGATACGAACGCTGCCACACCGGCGCGAAGGTCCTTCGCAGCAACCGGCGGGCCGCGGACCCACTGCGGCCCCGCGGTGGCCGCGAAACCCGAAATGAACAGCGGCAGCCACCCGAGCGTGAACCCGAGCGCATGGAGCGCATATGCATCGACGACGGCCCCGGGAACGGATGTGCCTGTGGCGCCCAGCACCGCAAGCGCCCACCAGAGCGCCCACACGACCCACAGCGCACCGGCCCAGAAGAAGCAGAGGCGGTGCGGCGAGGTCGTCAGTGTGGAGAGCCGCCAGCGGCGGCTTTCAGTGGGATTCACCGCGATGGGCATCTGGTCGCATTATCGCCCCGGCAGGGCAGGCGCCGGCCCAACCCAGCGACGCAAGCCCCGGATTGAACGCCACCTCCCACAGATGACCGTCCGGGTCCTGAAAGTATCCGGCATACCCGCCATAGAACGTGGGTTTCCCCGGCTTTACGATCGTGGCGCCGGCCCGCTCGGCCTGCAGCATCAGCGCATCCACCTCCTCGGTGGAATCGACGTTGTGCGCAAGCGCGAACTCGGTGGCGCTGCGCGGCTGCAGTGCCACACCGCTGTCGGCGGCCAGACTGCGCCGCGGCCACAGCGCCAGCCGCAAGCCGGGCTGGAACTCGAAGAAGGCGACAGCGCCCGTCTCGAACTCGGTTCCGACGATCCCGCTGGTGGGCAGGCCAAGGCCGTCGCGATAGAACGCCACGGCGCGCTCGAGATCGTCGACGCCCAGCGTGATGAAGGTGATGCGAGGCTTCATGGTCGGGGCTTGGGTGACGTCGAACGGTTGTGATCGGCAGCGGGCGGGCGGCTCGAAGCTTGGAAATACGGCGACTGCGGCAGGTCTCACTGCCGCGTGATGATCAGGTGCGTGGCCAGCGCCGAGGCCTCGTGCCGGGTGCAGGCATATCCCAGTGCGGGCAGATCGACCCCGTCGAACAGCCGCTCTCCGGAGCCCAGCAGGACCGGCGAAACGGCGATGTGCATCTCATCGATCAGGCGCTGTCGAAGGTACTGCCGGATGATGTCGACTCCGCCGCCCAGACGGACGTCCTTGCCTTGTGCGGCGTCGCGCGCTCTGGCCAGCGCAGCCTCGATACCGTCGGTGACGAAATGAAAGGTCGTTCCACCTTCCATGACCAGCGGAGCACGCGCATGGTGGGTCAGCACGAAAACGGGCACGTGATACACGGGGTTCTCGCCCCACCAGCCGCGCCAGCTTTCATCCGGCCACGGCCCGCGCACCGGGCCGAACATGTTCCTGCCCATGATCCACGCACCGATGTTGCGAAAGCCCCGGGCGGCGAACGCTTCATCGACGCCTTCCGTCGCGCCACCGTCGGCTCCGAACACCGCCTTCTGGAACGTTCGGGTCGACATTGCCCAACCGTGAAGCTGCGTGCCACCGACACCCAGGGGATTGTTCAGGTCCTGATGCGGGCCGGCGCCGAAGCCGTCCAATGAC
>DAONCJ010000387.1:0-4305 GCA_035401985.1 Burkholderiaceae bacterium
CCTTCGGCCTCACCCTGGCCGCCAACCGGGCCTCGGCCGACGAGCGTGAAGCGATCTGCCAGCGTTACATGGGCCTGATGGGTCTGTCCGACTTTGCCGGGCACTACCCCAAGCATCTGTCGGGCGGCATGCGCCAGCGGCTGGCCATTGCGCGCGCCTATGCGGTCAAGCCGCAGTTCCTGCTGATGGACGAGCCTTTCGGCGCGCTCGACGCCCAGACCCGCTCGGCGATGCAGGATCTGCTGCTGGAGGTGCTGCAGGCCGAGGGGAAGACGGTGATGCTGATCACCCATTCGGTCGAGGAAGCGATCTACCTGTCGTCACGGATCCTGGTGGTCACGGCCCGTCCGGCCCGCATCCGCGAAGTGATCGAGATTCCCTTCGGCTATCCCCGTGCCGAATCGCTGCACGAAGACCCGCGATTCGGTGAACTCCGTTCGCACATCCGCGACCTGGTGATGCAGGAATACGCAGCCCAGGCGCGCACCACACGCCCCCAGAACCCGCGCGACACCTCAGGAGAACGCTGATGACCATCACCCGCCGAACCATGCTCAAGACCGCAGCGGCCAGCGCCGCCGTCCTCAACGGATTTCCGGCCATCGCGCAGAGCCGCACCAAGGTCAAGGTGGGCTATCTGCACACCCCCGCGGTCGACGGCCAGATCTGGACCGGCCAGCAGATCGGCTCGTTCGCCCGCCAGGGCCTCGATCTCGAGCTGATCGCGTTCACCACCGGACTGGAACTGTTCCAGGCGATGATCGGCGGCAGTCTCGACATGCTGTCGACCGGTGCGGTCGTGTCGAACTTCCCGGCCCGCGGCCAGGGCAAGGTCTTCCTGATCAACAACATCGAATACGCCACCGCGCAGCTGTGGGTGCGCGAGGACATCAAGACCCTGGCCGACCTGAAGGGCCAGAAGATCTCCACGACGACCGGCACCACCGCCCATGTGTTTCTCGACAACGCGCTCAAGAGTGCGAAGCTCGACCCGGCCAAGGACGTGCAGATCGTCAATCAGCGGATGGCCGAGGCCGTCACGTCGTTCATCTCGGGCGCGGTGCCTGCGGTCGCGCTGTGGGTGCCCTTCGATGTGACGGTGCGCCAGAAGATGCCCAACGCGCGCAAGCTGGTCGACGCCTCGGCGTTCTATCCGCAGGCCGCCATCGTCGGCGGCTGGGCGACGCGCAACGACTATTACGATAAAAACCGCCCGGTCATCCAGCAGGTGGTGCGCGGCTGGGTCGAGGCCAACGACCATCTGCTGTCCAAGACCGATTCGGCGCTGGAGTCGCTGCAGAAGACGCAATACACCCAGGTGCCGCTGGCCGATCTGAAGGAGCAGTTCAAGGCGTCCAAGTACTTCACCTCAGCCGAGTGGCGCGCGAAGTACGCCGACGGCACCGTGACCAAGTGGCTGCAGCAGGTGACCGACTTCTTCGTGCAGGCCGGCAACATCGCCAGCCCGGTGCCGGCCTCGCAGTACTTCGATCCCAAGATCTACCTGGATGTGGTGAAGGCGTGAGCGCGCAAGGCCCCGGCGCCGCAGGCTGGGACTACATCATCATCGGCGCAGGCTCGGCCGGCTGCGTGCTGGCCAACCGCCTGAGCGCCGATCCGCACTGCCGCGTGCTGCTGCTCGAGGCGGGCGGCGAGGACCGCAACTTCTGGCTGCGCCTGCCGGTGGGCTACTTCAGGACGATCAACGACCCGCGCTTCGCCTGGCAGTTCGCCACCGAGCCGCAGCCCGAGACGGGCAACCGCGCCATCGTCTGGCCGCGCGGCCGGGTGCTGGGCGGCTCCAGCGCCATCAACGGTCTGCTCTACATCCGCGGCCAGCGCGCCGACTACGACGACTGGGCGGCCGCCGGCGCAACCGGCTGGGGCTACCAGGACGTGCTGCCGGTGTTCAAGCGCTCCGAGCGCTACGACGGCGGCGAGACGCCGTATCACGGCGCCTCGGGCGAGCTGGGCGTCTCGGACCTGCGCAACGACCATCCGTACTGCGAAGCGTGGCTGCAGGCGGGCGCCGAGGCCGGCTATCCGCGCTCCGCCGACTTCAATGGCGAGGACGACGGCGGTCTGGGCCGCTACCAGCTGACGCTCGCCGGCCGATGGCGGTGCAGTGCCGCGACCGCCTTCCTGCACCCGATACGCCATCGGCCGAATCTGCAGGTGACCACCGGCGTGCATGTCACCCGGATCGTGATCGAGCGCGGCGTGGCCACCGGCGTGCAGTGGCTGCGCGAGGGCCGCCTGGAATCGGCCGAGGCGCGGCGCGAGGTGCTGCTGTCGGCCGGTGCGCTGCAGTCGCCGCAGCTGCTGCAGCTTTCAGGCATCGGCCCGGCCCAGGCGCTGCGCGCGCACGGCATCGACGTGGCGGTCGACGCGCCCGAGGTCGGGCGCAACCTGCAGGATCATTATCAGGCCAGGGTCATCGTCAAGCTGAAGCGCCCGATGTCCCTGAACGACGAGATTCGCGATCCGGTCGGGCTGGCGCGCATGGGCGCGGCCTGGCTGTTCCGCCAGCGCGGTCCCCTGACGGTCGGTGCCGGGCAGGTCGGCGGACTGGTGGCGACCGAGCACGCCAGTGGCGGTCGCCCCGACGTGCTGTTCAATGTCATGCCGCTTTCGGTCGACAAGCCCGGCGATCCGCTGCATCGGTTCTCGGGCTTTTCGGCCTCGGCCACGCAGTGCCGGCCGCTGTCGCGCGGCACGGTCGAGCTGCGCTCGGCCGACCCGCTGGCGCCGCCGCGCATCGTCACCAATTACCTCACCGAGCCCGGCGACGCCCGGGTGCTGGTGGCGGGCCTGAAGATCCTGCGCGACATATACCGGCAGCCGTCGTTTCGCGACCTCGTCACCGACGATGAATACCTGCCGGGCAACGCGTCGCGCAGCGATGAACAGATCGAGCAGTTCGCCCGTCAGAAGGGCGGCACGGTGTTCCACCCGGTGGGCACCTGCCGGATGGGGTCGGACGAGCGGGCGGTGGTCGATGCCCAATTGCGCGTGCGCGGCGTGGAGCGCTTGCGCGTCATCGATGCCTCGGTGATGCCGCAGATGGTGTCCACCAACACCAACGCCGCGGCGATCCTGATCGGCGAGAAGGGTGCTGGCCTGGTGATGGCGGCCGCGCACTAGAATGCCGTCTCACCCTGCGGGCCGCCGGCCCGTGGGGCTGCCACCCGGAGCATTCGATGGACACCCGCACTTCCCCGATCCGCCTGCGACTCGAACGCATCCGCGACGCGCTGCGCCGTCATGGCCTGGATGCGGTGCTCGTGCCCTCCAGCGATCCGCATCTGTCCGAGTATCTGCCCGAGCGCTGGCAGGGACGGGTCTGGCTGAGCGGATTCACCGGCTCGATGGGCACGCTGGCGGTCACCCTCGATCGGGCGGCGCTGTTCGCCGACAGCCGTTACTGGGAGCAGGCGCAGGTCGAGCTGGCGGGTACAGGCATCGATCTGGTCAAGGTCTCCTCTGGCGCGGCGACCCATCACATCGAATGGCTGTTGCAGCAGGTGCCGGCCGGGCACGCCATGGCGGTCGACGGCCAGGTGCTCGGACTGGCCGCGGCCCAGCAGCTGCGCGGCGCGATGGAGCGGGCGGGCGTGCGCCTGCGCACCGACCTCGATCTGTTCAGCGAAGTCTGGACCGACCGGCCGGACCTGCCGCAGGCGGCGGTCTACGAGCACGCGGCGCCGCATGCCCCGGTCGATCGAGCCAGCAAGCTGGCGCAGGTGCGCGAGGCGATGGCCCGGCACGGCGCAACCCATCACCTGATCTCGACGGTCGACGACATCGCCTGGGTGACGAACCTGCGCGGCTCGGACGTCGAATACAACCCCGTGTTCCTGGCCCATCTGCTGATCGGGCCGCAGGCCGCCACCCTGTTCGTCGGGAACGGCAAGATCCCCGATGCGCTGGCAAAGCGTCTGGCCGCTGACGGGTTCACGCTCGCCGACTACGCCGGTGCGGCAGCCGCCGTGGCCAGCCTGCCGACGGACAGCCGTCTGCTGGTCGACCCGCGCCGGATCACCTTCGGCCTGCGCGAGCGGGTGCCTGCGGGCGTGGCGGTCATCGAGGCGATCAACCCGAGCACGCTCGCCAAGAGCCGCAAGAATGCCGCCGAGGCGCAGTTCGTGCGCCAGGCGATGATCGAGGACGGCGTGGCGATGTGCGAGTTCTACGCCTGGTTCGAGGCGGCACTGGCGCGCGGCGAGCGCATCACCGAGATCACCGTCGATGAGCACCTGTCGGGCGCGCGGGCCGCCCGGCCGGGCTTCGTCGGCCTCAGTTTCC
>DAONCJ010000388.1:0-4296 GCA_035401985.1 Burkholderiaceae bacterium
TGGTCACCGACGGTGCCGCCGCCATCGTGATGACCCGGGCCGATCGTGCGCCTGACCTGAATCGCAATCCCGTCTATGTGCTCGGTGCCGCTGCCGCGACCTCGCACATGAACATCAGCGCGATGGCCGACCTCACCGTCACCGCCGCCGCCGAGTCCGGCCCGCGCGCTTTCGCGCAGGCCGGCTATGGACCGAACGACATTGATGTGGTCGAGCTGTACGACGCCTTCACGATCAACACGCTGCTGTTCCTCGAAGACCTCGGCTTCTGCCCGAAAGGCGAGGGCGGCCGCTTCGTCGAGGGCGGGCGCATCGCGCCGGGCGGATCGCTGCCAGTCAACACCAATGGTGGCGGGCTGTCGTGCGTGCACCCCGGCATGTACGGCCTGTTCACGGTGGTCGAGGCGGTCGAGCAGCTGCAGGGCACGGCGGGGGACCGGCAGGTGAAGGACGCGAAGCTGGCACTCGCGCACGGCAATGGCGGTGTGCTGTCAAGCCAGGTCACCGCCATTCTCGGCACGCGCGACACCTTGTAGTGGCGGCCGAAGACGCGCCCGGCGAGCCCCTTCCGATGGGGCGCCTGGTGCTGGGCACCCCGGCAGATGACTCAGCGCGGGTAGCCCAGTGCCGGCTGTCCGAACCCTTCGGCCGCGCGCCAGCCCGGCTGCTTCAGGAACAGGTTGGTCAGCATGCCGCCGGGATCGTAATCCGGATACGTGCCGCCCGGATGCCGGGCCGTCCATTCGGCCCTGACCTGGGCGCCGGTCTTGTAGTGGGCAACCTTGGCGGTGTAGGCGGCCAGCGAAGCGGCGCGCCAGCCGGTGTCGCGGACTGACGGCCACAGCGTGTCGGCGTGCCGGACGTTCCAGGCCGGATCCAGCATCCAGGCGGTTCGACCGAGCACATCGCCGAAGATGAACAGCCTGCCCTCGTGCACCGCCCATGACGTGGGATCGCTGCCCAGCTTGATCGCGTAGGCAGCGCCGCTGGCGCAGAACCCGCCGTATTGCGGCTCATAGCGCGCGGGATCGGCGATGAACAAGGCCCGGTGGGCTTCGCTGGCGAAGAAGTAGCTGCGCTGCGGCAGGTCGACCCGGAGCGCCGGGTCGCCGCGCTCGGGCTGCTGACGGGTGAAATACGAGACCGGGTCGTGACCCAGCAGCATCACCGGGCGGCCCTGCCCGTCGGCAACGGTGGCCCAGGGAGTGCCGCACCCTTGCAGGGTCGCGACAGCCAGCAGCAACAGAATCTTCCACCAGCCCGACTGTTGCATGACTGCCCCTTTGCGTCGTGCGGAGATCAAGCGTTCAGCAGAATCGCCAGCGCCTGCTGATACGCCACTTCCGCCCGCACCTTCAGTTCCGGCACGGTGCAGCTGCCGATCGGATGCTGGACCAGCACGAACGGATAGCTCGCCAGCCCCATGATTTTCGCGATGTTCTTCGCGGTGACCTCGAAGGGTTCGGTGCACAGGACCACTGCCCGCTTGCCCAGTTGTTCGAAGCTGATGCCGTCATGCAAACTGCACGTTGAGCAGGAGCCTCAATCACCCAGGCCGGTGATCAGGAAGTCCACTTCGCCGACCGCCTTCTTCAGCACTTCCGCATCGGCCGGCGCACTGGCGTTTGTCTTTGAGTAGAGCGGACGGACCACGCAGCCGTGCCGCGATTCGAACAACGCGGCGACCTCCTGCAGCATCTCGGCGGCGTTGAACTTGCCGTTCTCGAGGATGCCGATCGTCTTGCCCTGCAGGGCGGCCAGGGCGGGCGCACGGTTCAGGTGCCGCTCCGGTCCCGAGGCCGTCGGGTCGTATAAGCGCATAGGGGGTAAGCCTCCGTAAGTCAGTCGCAGTCGATGCAAACCCCGATGGGCTTGTGCTGCATGAGGGAGCCCCGGGCACGGCTCCAGGATGGCAGGAAACAGGAGTGGCCGCCCGCGTCGCCACCCCCCATCGTGATCAGGATGTCATCGGGCGACAGGCCGCGGTGGATGAAGCCGGCCTCGACCGAGGCATGGGCGGATGCGCCATGCTGGCGCTCGTATTCGCGGTCGCGGTATTTTCCGACCATCTTCATACCCTCGACCGACCGCTTGGCCGACGCGAACAGGAAGGTCTGGGCGTCTTCGCGGCTCCAGCCGGCATTGCCGATGATCTGCATGTGCTCGGGCGAGAGGATCACGACACTCTGGCCGAGCGTCAGGCAGCCGTAGTTGGCCATTGCGTCGGCCACACTGATGAGGATCTGCTCGGGCGTGTTGCCGCCATGGTTCTCGACATTGCAGAACCCGCCGGCCGCAAACGCCGTCACGCTCGAAACACCGGGCGGATAGCCTTGGGCTTCGCACAGCAGAGGCCAGGGATTGCCGCGCGCCCGCTCGGCGATGCACAGGCTGTATTTGCCCGGGTTGCCTTGCGTCGACTTGTCCGACACGCCGGGCAGCATCTGGAACACATTGCGCAGGATCAGCCGTGTGGCGCGCCCGATGGTGGCGTTGGCGCGGTTGCCCGGCCCGAACAGGTTGACGTCGGCGTTCATGCCGATGTCGTCGACCACCTCACCGCTGACGATCAGGAATGGCGCCGAGCCGCCCGTGCTGGCGGTCGAGCCATGAAAGTTGAACTCCGGCTTGTCCATCGCTTCGAATGCCGCGACGAGCACCGGGAAGTACTCGGGCAGGCAGCCGGCCATGACCGCATTGACCGCGGCCGCGTGGACCGTGAGCTGCAGCCCCGTAGCCGGGTGCGTGGCGATCACCGCCTCGGGCGGTCGGCCCTCGAAGGCCAGGGTGGCCTCGACGCGTTCAACAACCGGAGGAACGACCGGCAGGCCGTCGGTCCAGCCCTGCGCGTAGCAGTAGTCGATCGCGGCGAGCAGGTCGTCGGGCACCTCGTGGATGCGGCGGGGATCGAAGGACATGGACCGGAATTCCTGCGGAGCGTTCATCCCCCGATCTTGGCCCCGTCAGCCGCCTTCGTGCAACGCGAAGGTTCATTTCCGGGACATCGGCGCCCCAGCGCGTCTGCAAACCATGGTGCCGCTCAGCTGTTCGGGCCCCGATCCATCGCGATCGGCTGCCAACGGCGCAGCCCCGAGGTCGGCAGAACCGTCGGATTGACGCAGGACATCGGCCAGCGTCCGCCCAGCACCAGCGCGAGCTCCTGACCGACCCGACGCCGGCGGGCCGGGTCGAAGCGTGCCGAGGCCGAGGCATTGTGCGGCGACAAGATCACATGAGGCATCTTGAGGATCGGGTTGGAAGGATGCGGCGGCTCGATGGCCAGCACATCCAGGCCCGCACCGGCGATCCACTTCTGCTCGAGCGCCTTGATCAGTGCCGCTTCATCGACGGTCGGCCCGCGGCCGGTGTTGATGAAGATCGCGCTCGGCTTCATCTGGCGCAGATGCTGCTCCTTCAGAAAGCCCAGCGTCTCGGGCGTCGCAGGCAGGTGCATCGACACGAAGTCCGAGCGGCTCAGCACCTCGGACAGACTGGCCGGCTCGACTCCCGACTCGGCAATGGCCAGTTCATCGAGGTAGGGATCGAAGGCGATCAGGTGCAGGCCGAACGCTCGCGCCCGCTTGGCCACCGCACGCGCCACCCGACCGAACGCGATGAAGCCCAGCGTCATGCCCATCAGGCGCGGCACCTCGTACAGCTGCGGCCGACCTTCGCCCCAGCGGCCTTCACGCACCATGCGGTCCTGCTCGATGGCGCGCCGATGGGTTGCAAGCAGCAGCATCATCGCGTGATCGGCCACCTCTTCGATGAAGGTGTCAGGGCAGTTGGTGACCGGAATGCCCCTGGCGGTCGCAGCCGCGACGTCGACATAGTCGACCCCCACCGATCCCAGGGTTATCACCTTGCAGCGGTCCAGCGCGTTGATCATCGCGGCAGTGAACTTCATGCCCTTGGCATACACCGCATCGGCGTCGGCCGCCGCGCGGATGAACGCGTCCTCGGTGGCGGGACACTCGACGATCTCCGCGTCGATGCTCTGGAGCGCCTCCTTCTCGTAACCGTAGACATCGCCACTGGATGTCGGCAGCCCGCCCGCGGGCGTCAAGATGCGCAGTGCAGCCAAGTCTCTCTCCTCAATATTCCTGTTGTCGTTCTGCCGGCAGGCAGATGTCGTCGTCGACTGCGATTCCACCCGCAGTGTCGGCGCGCAGCGGCTTGCAGGCAACGCGTGCCTGCCATGAGGCAGGCCCTGTGACGCACGCTGCGCCAGCGAAAGTTTGTGTCGGCAGTAAATAGATCTGTCCGGTTTGGTAGCAAATAGATTGTCCGCTTTTG
>DAONCJ010000389.1:0-4295 GCA_035401985.1 Burkholderiaceae bacterium
GCATAGGCCGCGGGCGCCGCGCCGTTGATGGCCGCGGCCACGCCCCACAGCGCGCAGGCGACCCCGAACCAGACCAGCGAGGGCGCCCAGCAATACACCACGAACGCTGCGGCGGTCACCAGCGCCGAGGGCACGATGAGCGGCTTGCGTCCGATCCGGTCGGCCAGCACGCCGGCCGGGTAGCTGGCAGCCAGACCGAGCAGGCTGCCCATGGCCAACAGCCCGCCGACCTGTCCCGGTCCGAGGCCCAGCTTGGAGGCCGCCAGCAGCGGCACGATGTGGAACAGGCCACCGGTGCGAACCACCGCGTTGACCAGACCGACCAGACACACCATCGTGTATCCGGCGCTGGTCGAGAGCATGCGCATCTGCGCCAGGAAAGGCACGGTGTTCGGTGTCGCCGACGGGCCGCCGCGCGGCGAGAACAGGCGCGTCTCGGGCACCACGAACCAGGCCAGCACACCGGCCGCGGCGCAGGCCACCGCGTAGGTCGCGAAGGGCGCGGCCAGGCCGAAGTGCTGGGCGAGCAAGCCGCCGGGGAGCGGTCCGATCCCCACCGAGAACAGGAAGGTGCCCTGGTAGATCGACATCATGCGGCCGCGTTGCGCCGGCGTGCTGATGTCCGCCAGCACGATCAGTCCGGCCGATTGAACCCATCCGGCTCCCACGCCGGCAATGAATCGGGCCAGCACGAACTCGGGAAAGCTGCCCGCCAGCGCGCACCACAGGTTGCCGAGCGTGCAGATCAGTCCGCCGATGGCCATCGATTGCCGACGGCCCAGAAGATCGGCGAGCCGTCCGGCCGGCAGCGCCGAAACCATACGCGCCAGCCCGTAGACCGCGATGGTCGTGCCGATGGCCGACGCCGGCACGCCAAAGGCTTGCGCGTACAGCGGCAGCACCGGAATCAGCGCGCCGAAGCCGAGCTGGTTCACGCCGATGAAGACGCACATCCAGATCAGGATGCGACGTTGCTCGGAGGCGGGTGTGACGGGGGCGGCGGACATGCGTCGAGGATACAGAACGGTCGGCGCGGGCGTTTCACGGACGGCGCCGCACGGCGTGTCCCGTTTCATTAGCGCGAGCGATGCTGACGGTCGGCCCCGACGCTGCGCGCACTATCTGCGCTTCAGCGGCCCGCGGGCTGCGCCTGAACCCTTCACCGATTTCCCACCGAAAGAGCCCCCATGAAATCAATGTCCGTCATGACGCCGATCCGCAGATCCCTGATGCTGCTGGCGGGAGCCGCCGGGCTCGCGCTGGCGATGCCCGCGGCCGCCGCCGAGAAGTGGAACCTGTACGTCTACAACGCCGTCTCGACCGTGTCGGCGGTCAAGGGGCTGGTCAAGGTCAACGAGGAGATCGAGAAGGAGACCGGCGGGGCCTTGTCGATCCGCCTGCACCTGGGCGGTTCGCTGCCGATCAACACGACCACCATCACCCAGGCCGTCAGCGACGATGTCGTGCAGATGGGCGATGACGGCTATTTCCTCGGCAATGTGCCGATCGGTGGCGTGCTGCGGCTGCCGATGCTGATCCAGTCGACGGCCGAGTACCAGAAGGCCGCCGTCATCATGGAGCCCTATCTGCAGCGGGCCTTCGAGAAGAAGGGCGTGCTGGTGCTGGGTCAGTATCTGTACCCCTATCAGGTCGCGTTCTCCAGCAAGAAGATCACCTCGCTGGCCGACTTCAAGGGCCTGAAGATGCGGGTCACCTCGCCCGAGCAGAGTGAATTCATCAAGCGCCTGGGCGGCGTGCCCGTCACGATCGGCGCCCCCGAGGTGCCCTCGGCACTGGACCGCGGCGTGGTCGACGGCGTGCTCACCGCGAGCTCCGGTGGCGGCAATATCTGGAAGGACATGTTCAAGTACAACTACCGTCTGGGCATCAACTATTTCAACTCGGTCGTGATCGTCAACAAGGAGCGCTTCGGCAAGCTGCCGCCCGACGTCCAGGCCAAGGTTCGCCGCATCGTGACCGACAACATGCCGCTGATCACCGGCGCCATGGAAGGCGAAGAGGAAGCCCTGACGAAGAAGTTCGCCGAAGGCGGCATGACCATCACCCGCGGCAATCCGGCCGATGTCGAGCAGGGCATGAAACTGATCGCCCCGTTCTGGGACGAGTGGGCGAAGTCGAAGGGACCTGAGGCCGTCGAGGCCCTGAAGAAGGTTCGCACGGCGCTCGGTCGCTGAGAGGCGCGCAGCGATGTCGCCAGACGACGATGAGCAGCAGGCAGCGGGTCATGCGATCGAGAACATCGTCGCCAGTCCGGGACCTTTGGAGAACGCGGCCGAATGGCTGTCGTCGCTGGCGCTGGCGGCCATGATCCTGCTGATCGGCAGCGAGGCCATCGTGCGCAACGTGTTCGGTGGCTCGCTGCAGATCACCGACGAGATCTGCGGCTATCTGCTGGTCGCGGTCACCTTCCTGTCGATGTCGGTGTCCGAGGCGCATGGCGCCTTCCACCGCGTTGAACTGATCCAGGCGCGGCTGAGTCCGGCCGCGCGGATCCGGCTGCAGATCGCGTTCGACGCATGTTCGCTGCTCGCCTCGGCACTGGTCGCCTGGCAGGTCACGCGGCTGTCGATGAACGCGTTTCGCGCCGAGGATGTCGCACCCACGCCGCTGCAGACGCCGCTGTGGATTCCGCAGGTGGTGATGGGCGTGGGCATGGCGCTGCTGTGCTTCACGCTGCTGCGCTCGATGGCTGCCAAGGTCCGTCGCCTGAAGCAGGTGAGCGCATGACGCCCGGCATCGAGCTGGTCTTCATCCTCGGCGTGTTCGTCGCCCTGCTGTGTCTGGGCATGACGATTCCGTTCGCGATCACCGTGCCCTCGGTGCTGTATCTGGTCATGCACGCGGGGCTGCCGGGATTGAAGGGCATCGGGCTGGTGACATGGGGCAGCATGAACAGCTTCACGCTGACTGCGATCCCGCTGTTCATCCTGATGGCGGAAATACTTCAGGAGAGCCAGCTTAGCTTGAGGGTCTATCGCGGCCTCTCGAAGCTGGTGTCCTGGATGCCCGGCGGACTGCTGCAGACCAACATCGCCGGATGCGCGATCTTCTCGGCGATCAGCGGCTCCAGCGTCGTGACTGCCGCGTCGATCGGCCGGGTGGCGCTGCCCGAGCTCGAGCGGCGCAACTACAGCCCCCGGCTGTCGGCAGGGTCGCTTGCTGCGGGCGGCACGCTGGGCATTCTCATTCCGCCCAGCATCGCGATGATCGTCTATGGCACGTTCACTGAAACATCGGTGGCCAAGCTGTTCATGGCGGGCGTCGTGCCGGGACTGCTGCTGACCGCGATGTTCATGACCTACATCGCCGTGCATTCACTGCTCGACCCGTCGGTGGGCCCGAAGGAGCAGGGCGCGCGCAACGCCGGCGAGTTGTGGGGCGCGATCGTCGACGTGTTCCCCTTCCTGGTGCTGATCGGAGGCACGATCGGCAGCATCTACACCGGTCTGGTCACGCCGACCGAGGCGGCCGCGGTCGGCTGCATGCTTGCCATCGTCATCGCGAGGATCTGGGGCAAGAGCGATTTCGGCGTGTTCAAGCGCGCGCTGCAGTCGACCACGCGGGTCTGCGGCAACATCCTGTTCATCGTCTACGCGGCCTTCCTGTTTTCGTATGCCATCAGCTACGCCGGTGTGGGCGAACAGATCACCGAGTTCCTGATCGGACTGAAGCTCTCGAAGCTGGGGTTCTTCGTCGCCTTGTTCGTGCTGTACACGGTGCTCGGCTGCCTGGTCGAAAGCCTGGGCATGATCGTGGTCACGGTGCCGCTGCTGTACCCGGTGCTGCTGCAGTACGGAATCGATCCGATCTGGTTCGGCGTGATCCTGGTCGTGTTCATCGAGATGGGGCAGATCTCGCCACCGATCGGCATCAACCTGTTCGTGATCCAGGGGATCTGGAAGGGCAAGCTGTCCGACGTGGTGATGGGCACCATCCCGTTTCACCTGATCATGTTCGTGCTGCTGATCCTGCTGGTGATCTTCCCCGATATTGCGATGTGGCTGCCCTCGGGCGCGAAGCTCGCCAAGTAAGCCCGTCCAAGGAGCCGTTGATGTGGAATCTTGATGGAACGCCGCCGATCCGTGTCGATGCCACGGTCCTCACCCGCATGCCCGACGCGATGCGCCGGCCGCAGCGCTCGTCATGGGCGGATGCCAACCGCCCGGGGCAGATCGCCGACTCGTTTCTCGAGGGGCCCTGCTTCGATGCGCAGGGCAATCTCTATGTGACGGACATTCCGCACGGCCGGCTGTTTCGCATCACGCCGGACCTGC
>DAONCJ010000390.1:0-4294 GCA_035401985.1 Burkholderiaceae bacterium
GAAGCCAAGGTCCTCGAGCTGTGCGATCACCATGATCGTGAAGTTGTCGTAGATGGAGGCGTACTGGATGTCGGAGGGCTTCACGCCCGCTTCCTCGAACGCCGTCGGACCGGTGCGCATTCCGCCGGTTCGCGTGAGGTCGAAATACCCGCCGGACTGGGTCTGGAAGGTCTCGCCGCAGCCCAGCACATTGACGATCGGACGCTTAAGGCTGCGCGCGATCTCGGGCTTGACGACCACCAGGGCACCGCCGCCGTCGCTGATCACGCAGCAGTCGAGACGACGCAGGGGCGCCGCCACCACGGGCGAGTTGACGACCTCTTCGACGGTGACCGGTTTGCGGAACACCGCGTTGGGGTTGTGCTGCGCATGCTGCGAGGCCGCGACCCGGACCCAGGCCAATTGCTCGGGCGTGGTGCCGTACTCGTGCATGTGGCGCTGGGCCATCATGGCGTACGTGGTGATGATCGTCGAGCTGAAGCCGTTTTCCCACGGGGCGTCGGGTCGGTCCGGGTCGGCCAGCCGGGTGGCGGTGCCAGTGGCCATGCCCTGGCTGCGGGGCCGACCGGCCAGCGTGATCAGCGCGACCGAGCACTTGCCGGTGGCGATCGCCTCGGTCGCATGGGCCAGGTGGATCAGATACGAACAGCCCCCGGAGTCGGTCGCATCGAAATGGCGCAACCGCAGATTCATGTAATCCATCATCCAGCTGGAGTTCAGGCCGGGCGCGTCGCGGGCGCAGAAATACCCGTCGACGTCACTCAGTGACAGGCCGGCATCGGCCAGTGCGCCGCGCGCGCACTCGGCGTGCAGCTGTGCGGTGGACTTGTCCGGCGCATGCCGCGTCGGATGTTCGAATGCGCCCGCGATGCAGGCTTTTCCCTTGAGTGTCATGGACCGGGGATCTCCGTTGGATGAGGCAAGGACCCGCCGTAGTATAGGTAGACCGGGGCTGACAGGCATGTCGTTTCGCGGGTACCTGACACGGCCCGCGACCCGCTTGCGGCGCCGCAGTTGCATGCACGGACGCTGCAGTCAGGCCGGTGCCGACAGCCTCGGGGCCGCTGCGACGTCTCCGTGGACCCGCGGAAACAAGAATTTCCCAAGAGAAACTAGACTTTCCAAACCACAAGGAGACAAGACCGATGCTTACCTTTCCCAAGCTCCTGGCTGGCGCCCTGACCGCGCTCGCACTGGCAGGCCCCGCGAGCGCCGCCGACTTCCGCTCGAAGACCATCCGCATCGTCGTTCCTTATGCTGCCGGCGGCACATCTGACATCGTCGCCCGGCACATTGGCCAGAGGCTGTCGGAACGGGTCGGTCAGCCGGTCATCATCGACAATCGCGGCGGCGCCGGCGGCTCCATCGGCACCGAACAGGTGGTGCGCGCCGATCCCGACGGCCACACGATCCTCTTCCACAGCGGTGCCGTTGCGGTCGATCCGGTGTCCGGGAAGAAACTGAACTACGACGTCCAGCGCGATCTCGAGCCGATCACCATGGCGGTCGTCGGACCGTTCGCCCTGCTGGTGAATCTGGACCTGCCGGTCCGCTCGGTCGCCGACCTGATCGCCTATGCGAAGGCCAATCCGGGCAAGCTCAACTTCGGTACGCCGGGCGTGGGCACCTCGATCCACCTGACCACCGAACTGTTCAAGGCGATGGCGGGCATCAACGTCGTGCATGTGCCTTACAAGGGCGCTTCGCTCGCCCTCACGGCGCTGGCCGGCAACGAGGTGCAATTCGTGTTCGACCCGCTGACCACCGCCAAGACGCTGGCACAGGGCGGCAGGGTTCGCGCGCTCGCCGTCAGCACCGGGCAACGCAGCGCCTTCTGGCCCGAGCTGCCGACGGTCGCCGACGGTGGCGTCAAGGGCTTCGATCTGGGCGTCTGGTATGGCCTGTTCGTGCCGAAGGCCACCCCCAAGCCAGTCGCCGACCAGCTCAATCGCGAGTTCGTCGCCCTGCTCCAGGAGCCCGCGATGCGCGAATGGCTGAAGACGAACGGACTGGACGTCGTCGCCAGCAGCCGCGAGGAGTTCCGGGTCCGCTTTGCCGGCGAGATCGAGCGCTGGGGAAAACTAATCCGCGAAACGGGCGTCAAGCTTCAGTGACGGCGGCGGCGGGCAGGCGCAAGCCGGCGGGACATGCGTAAGATTCCCGTCACCTGCACAACAATCGCGGAGTACCCGACATGATCACCGTGCTGCACGAACAGCGATCCTCGTCGCTGGCGGATGCATCGGCCGATGGGGAGGCCCTGTGGCTTCACCGTGCCGACATCGAACAGGCCACAGGCTGGACCTGGAAACCGGAAGGCCTGTGCCACGGCGACGTGTGCGTGCCGCTGCCACGCGCAGCCTCCGGGCAGCGCATCGAGAAGACCGACTCGCTCGATGTCGCCGCGCTCTGGCGGCACATGGGCAACCCGGTCGTCCACGACGCCAGCGGTTCGACCTGGGTGCTGGGCAGCGGCGCGACTCAGCGCGCCGACACGCTGGCCAGTCTTGAGGCGCCCGATTTCACGCTGCCCGACCTCGACGGGCAGATGCATCGTCTGTCCGATTACCGGGGCCGCAAGGTCTTCCTGGCGACCTGGGCATCCTGGTGAGGTTGTCGCGCTGATCTGTCCGTGTGGCAGGCACTGTTCGACGAACTCAAGCACCAGAATTTCGTGATCCTCGCCGTGGCGATGGATCAGCCCGAGGCCGCCCGACCCTGGATCGAGGCAGCGCAGCCAAGCTATCCGTGCCTGATCGACCGCGATCACCATGTCGCGGATTTGTATGGCCTGGTGAACGTGCCGCAGGCCATCTGGATCGATGAATCGGGGCGGATCGTCCGGCCCCCCGAAACCGCCGGATCGACCGACGGCTTCAGGTCCATGGACCGCACACACTTCACATTGCCCGAAGCTGTGGTGGCCGAGCGCAACCGCATCAAGGCGCTTTATCTCGACGCCCTGCGCGACTGGGCGGAACACGGCCCCCGCAGCCGTCATGCGCTGGAAGCATCGGCCGTGACCGCCCGACTCAAACCCGCCGACCCGGCGATCGCCGCGGCCCATGCGCACTTCCGCCTCGGACAGCACCTGCTGCGCTCCAGCGACACGACGCAGGCGCAGCAGCAGTTCGAGCACGCGATCCGCCTGCATCCGGACTCCTGGAACATCTGGCGCCAGACAGCGGCCAAGGACGCCCGAGGCCTGGCGGCCGGTCCGCAGTTCTGGGCGCGGGTCGATGCCCTGGGCGAGCGCCCCTATTACGAGCCCGTCGCCATCGACGGCCATGCCGCCAAGCGGCAATCACCCGGCGCCTCGGCGCCCTAGTTGCCCTTCCCCATGTCCTCATCGCAACCCACTGTCCTGATCGTCGGCGGCACCGGCCCGAGCGGCGTGTGCATCGTCGAGCAATTCCTGGCCGCCGGATACGCGGTCACCATTTACCACACCGGTCGCCACGAGGCCGAGTACTCGGGGCCGACCGAGCACATCCACGGCGACCCGCGCGAAGAGACCGACATCCGCGAGAAGCTGGCGGCCCGCCAATGGGACCTGGCGGTCTGCACCTCTGGCCGTCTGCGGGCGCTGGCGCTGTGTCTGGCCGGACAGGTGCGCCGACTCGTCGGCATCACCGGCCAGCCGGTCTACCTCGGCACGATGAAGCCGACCCCCGCCGGCACGATGGCGCTGCCGATCCCTGAAGATGCCGAGCGACAGTTCGATGCCTCGGGCTACACGGGCAAGGTCGCGATCGGCGAAGACCAGTTGTTCGAGCAGCATCGGCAAGGCGCGTTCGAGGCGGTCATCGTGCGCTACCCGGGCGTCTATGGTCCGCGTGGCCCGCTCAGCCATGAATGGGCGGTGGTGCGCCGGATCCTCGACGGACGCAGCCGCATGATCCTGCCCCACGACGGCATGGCTCACTTCCAGCGCGGCTATGTCGAGAACCTGGGACGGCTGGTCTTCCTGGCCGGCACCGTCCCGCAGGCCGCGGGCGAGGCGTTCAATGCCGGCGACGAAACGGTGCTGAGCGCGCGCCATGTGGCCGAGCTCATCATCGATGAGCTGGGGGCAAAGATGGAACTGATCGGCGTGCCGGCCGAATGGTGCCGCGGTGCGTATCCGCTGGCCGAGAAGTCGAGCGTGATTCTGGACATGAGCAAGGCGCGCCGGCTGCTGGGCTACCGCGACGTGCTCGACGTGCAGGCGGCCACCCGCCTGACGGCTCGCTGGCTGGCGGGGCCGCAGGCCCGCACGATGGAGTTCTCCGACGTGTTCGGCGGAAAGATGAGC
>DAONCJ010000391.1:0-4281 GCA_035401985.1 Burkholderiaceae bacterium
AGGTGAAGCCGTTCGGATAACCCGCTTCGGCCAGCAGCTTCCTGGCCTTGTCCGGGCTGTAGACGTAGAGCTCCTTGATGGACTCGGGCATCGAGGACAGCGGCTCGAAGTAGCCGACGTAATCCGGGTGCTGCGGATACGCGAACACCTCGGCGTTGCCGCCGTAGAAGCTGCTGACGATCTCCTGCTTGTTGACCGCCATGTTCAGCGCGCGCCGCACCCGGACATCGTTGAAGGGCTTGGTGTCGGTGCGCATCGCGATGTAGCCGGCGCCGTGCTGCAGCCAGCGCGCCCACTTCAATTGCGGCACGTTGCGCTTGAGCTCCTCGGCGGCGCTCCAGGTGATCGACTGCAGCAGATCGAGCTTGGCCGTGCGCAGCGCCGCATAGCGGGCTGCCTCGTCCTTCATGATCCGGATGCTGATCTTGTCGACGAATGGCAGCTTGTATTCCTCGCCACCGATCCGTTCCTTGCCGTGGTACAGCGGATTCTTCGCGTAGTTCTGGGAGTTGCCGCCGACGTATTCGGTCAGCATGAACGGCCCGCTGCCATTGGCCTTCTTCCAGTCGCCGATGCCGGCGTCCACGACTTCCTTCGGATAGACGGAAGCGAACACCCCCCAGCCCAGCCGGTGACCCCAGTCCTCATGGAAATATTTGAAGTGGATGACGACGGTGTACTTGTCCGGCGCTTCGAACTTGTCGACCAGATCGATGAAGTCGGCCAGACGCTTGGGACTGGCCAGCAGCCGGTTGTAGCTGTAGACCACGTCCTGTGCGGTCAGTTCACGCGATGCCATCACACCGGGCTTGGCCGGGAACATCACGCCCTTGCGCAGATGAACCTCGAGGCGCAGCGGGTTCTCGAGCCACTTCCAGCTTTCGGCCAGGTCACCCTTGACCGCATCCAGCGGCAGATACGAGTCGGACTTGAAGAGGTACGGGCCGCCACCGGATTTCGCCTTCGAGAAGTCGGCGACGAACAGACGGTCGTAGAAGAAGCCTGCGTCCTGCGCGGTCTTGTAGTTCCAGTCGGCCGGGTCCCAGGACAACGGGGCCAGCGAGGGCACGTTGGTGCCGATGCTGAGCGAGCCGCCGTACTTGGGCTTCTCGACCTGTGCCTCGGCCGACGTTGCGAAGACGGTGACCAGAGCGGTGGCCATCGCCACGCCCAGTCGACCGAACCTGCCTTTCAATCCTTTGATGTGCATCCTGTCTCCTTTGGAAGATGGTCTTTTTGTGGTGTCTCGAAGCCTAGCGTACTCCGGGTCGGGTCCGGCCGACATCCCGCGCATTCCCGGACTCAGGCGCCGCTCGCTGGCCGGCTGGCCCACCATTGCTCAATGCGGGCGGGGTTGCCGTTCATGGTGAGCGCGTCGCGTTCGACGCAGTGGTCTGCAGCGGGTAGTCGCTGATCACCAGACACCCGCCCGGGCGCAGCACGCGGTGAACGTCGGCCATGAGCCGGGCCTGGTCCGCAGATGACGGGATGCAGGTCAGGACCGCGAACAGCAGAACGGCGCCAAAGCTTGCGTCTGGAAACGGCAGTTCGCCGCTTTGGACGACGGAGAAATCGAGTCCCGGATGATTTGCACGTGCGACCTGAATCATCGCCGAAGACGAGTCGACCCCTAGCACCCGGTGGTACCCGCGCTGGGACAGTGCATGGCAAAGCCTGCCGTGGCCGCAGCCGTAGTCCAGCACGGCCGCATCGCGGGGCACGCGCTGCACGAACCGGTCCAGGTCGAGCGGATGCGCGAACGACTTCGAGCTTGTGGATCGGTCCCAATAGGGCGACTGGTCAGTCGAGATGTTCATCGCGTTGTCCGATCATGACCTGAGACGTCATCGAGTGCCTGACCGTCGGGCCGGTGCGTGCTGCGTCGGTAAGATAGGCGTCCTTCCATGCTACAGCCGCCTCGGAAAGGACCCAGATGCCGGACTTGTTCAGCCCCTTCACGCTCAAGGGTGTGACGCTGCGAAATCGAATCGTGATGTCGCCGATGACGATGTACAACTCGGTCGACGGCAAGCTCGACGATTATCACGTCAGCTATCTGGGCGCGCGGGCGGCCGGGGGCTTTGCCCTGGTGTTCGGCGAACAGATGGCGATCACGCCTGACGGCAGGACCACCACCTCGTGCGCGGGCATCTGGAGCGACGAACAGATCGAAGGCCATGCGCGGGTGGCTTCGATCGTCAAGCGCATGGGGGCGGTGCCGGCCATCCAGCTGGGGCACACCGGGCGCAAGGGCAGCGAGCTGCCGCCGCACAAGGGTGTGAACTCAGATCGCACGAAGAAGCAGCTGGCGCCCGATCATCCGGACGGCTGGACCTGCGTGGCTCCGTCACCGATTCCCTATGGCGGCGCAGGCCACACCCATCCGGTCCACGCCCTGACCGTCGACGAGATCAGGGCGCTTCACCGCTCGTACGCCGATGCGGCGGTGCGGGCGCGCGATGCCGGCTATCAATGGCTCGAGATGCACTACGCCCACGGCTATCTGGGCGCGAGCTTCTTTTCGCCGCTGGCCAATCAGCGCACCGATCAATACGGCGGCAGCGTCGTCAACCGCGCCCGATTTCTGATCGAGGCGCTGGATGCGGTGCGCGAGGTGTGGCCCGAGCAGTTTCCGCTGACCATGCGTCTGGGTTGCGACGACCTGCATCCGCAGGGCACCCAGTTCGAGGATTCGCTCACCGCGATCCGGATGATGAAGGACCACGGACTGGACATGGCCGACCTGTCGCTGGGCTTCAATACCGACGCGATGGTGAAGCCGCCGATGAACCAGCCCGGCTTCATGATCGAGCGCACGAACCGCGTGCGCCGCGAAGTGGGCATTCCGGTGATGACGAGCTGGAACCTGGGCGTGCCGCAAGAGGCCGACCGCGTGATCCGCGAGGAACTGATCGACCTGGTGATGCTCGGGCGCCCGGCGCTGGCCAATCCGCACTGGCCGATCTGGGCCGCGCGGGAATTGAATCATCCGTCGCCGTTTTCGCTGGTGCAGGAGGACTGGCGCTGGTGGCTGGAGAATTTCAGGGGACATGCCCCGAGCATCGGGTGGCCGGCGAGCGCCGTGCCATTGAATTCGGCGTAGCGGACGCCGGGCGGCGCCCCCGCGAATGCGTGGCGCCGCCGGACATCGGCCCGAGCGGGCCGACGGCCATGCTCAGCGCGGCGCCATCCGGATGGCACCGTCCAGGCGGATGCACTGGCCGTTGAAGTACGAATTGCGCGCCAGTTCCATCGCCAGGCTGGCGAATTCTTCCGGCTTGCCCAGACGCTTGGGGAAGGGCACCGAGGCGCTCAGGCTGTCGAGCACGTTCTGCTTGGCGCCCATCATCAGCGGCGTGGCGAAGATGCCGGGCATGATCGAGTTCACGCGGATGCCGATGTCCGACAGATCGCGCGCCATCGGCAGCACCAGACCATTGACGCCGGCCTTGGCCGAGGCGTAGATCACCTGGCCGATCTGGCCATCCTGGGCCGCCACGGAGGCGGTCAGGGTGATGCTGCCGCGCTCGCCGTCTTCGAGCGGGGGCAGCGTCGACATGCCTTCGGCGGACAGCGAAGCCAGCCGGTAGCTGGCGATCAGCACGCCCTGCACGCCGGCTTCGAACTCGGTGGTCGGCAGGCGCTTGAGCTTGCCGGCTTCCTTGTCGAAGGCCAGCGTCTTGCCACGCCGGCTGGTCATCGCGCAGTGGACGGTGATGCGTTCCTGGCCGTGTGCGGCGCGTGCCGCGGCGAAGCCGGCGACGCAGCTCTCCTCGCTGGTGATGTCGACCTTCACGAACAGGCCGCCAATGGCCTTGGCGACTTCCTCGCCCTTGTCGGCGTTGACGTCGAAGATGGCGACCTTCACGCCCGCGGCGGCCAGGGCCTCGGCGGTGGCGCGGCCCAGGCCGGAGGCGCCGCCGGTGACGACGGCGGCGGTGGTCTTGTCGATGATCATGGGGCTTGCTCCTGGCGTCTGGCGGTGTGGGATGAGGGTGTTGGGCGGTTGGACGATGCCGCCGACGATCGGCCCGCGGCACCTGGGCAGAAGCGTAGCCCAGGCGCTGTGCTCGGCGGTGTCCGCCGGGTGTCAGCGCCGGTCTGCGGCGGCGCCGACGATGCACCCCAACCACCCCACCGGAGCGCGCACATGCCCGTGCACACCACCACCACCGCCGACGGCATCGCCGAGATCGTGCTCGACGCACCGCCGGTCAACGCGCTGACCGAGGCCCTGGTCGACGACCTGCTGGCCGCCCTGCGTGCGGCCGGTGCCGACCC
>DAONCJ010000392.1:0-4278 GCA_035401985.1 Burkholderiaceae bacterium
CGCCGATGATAGTGAGCACCTCGCTCGTGAAAGTAGGTCATCGTCAGGCAAATTATCCCCAAACCCCCAGATCCAAAGTCTGGGGGTTTGTTTTTTTCCGAGGCTCGTTTACAGCTGTGCCCCGAAGCCGCTCCCTGCGGATAGCTGCCCTTGCGCGGCGTCAACTCTTCCTCAAGATCCGACTGATTCCCGTCGAATGCTTTTCAATCATTCGAAGGAATTCCATCGGCTGATCGCTCTCGATCGGCTCAGTGACGACCGAGACTCGATGTCCGATGGGACCTGCACGGTTCCCACTGTCGTCCACCTGTCCGACCGGCATGGCTCATCAAGTGACCTGGCGGTCAGAGCGATGCGGACCACAGCAAATCCACACTCGCTACAATTGACGCATTCCGACAACCTCCTCTCTTCCAGCGTCGTGCACCTATGAACAAGCTCTATCGCAAGCCCCTGCCCGGTACTGCGCTCGATTTTTTCGACGCGCGCCAGGCCGTCGATGACATCAAGCCCGGCGCATGGGATGAACTGTCCTACACCGCTCGAGTACACGCTGAGAACCTTGTGCGTCGATGTGATTCGGCGACCTTGCGCGACTGTCTGACTGAAATCATCGAACGGCGCCGCGATCGCGACTTCCCTTGGTTTCCAGCAAGAGTCGTCTGCCATGACATCCTCGGACAGACAGCCCTGGTGGACCTGGCCGGTTTGCGCGACGCGATCGCCGACCAGGGCGGAGATCCGGCGCAGGTGAACCCCGTCGTGCCGGTGCAGCTGATCGTCGATCACTCCTTGGCCGTGGAATGCGGTGGCTACGATCCCCAGGCCTTCGAGAAAAACCGTGCTATCGAAGACAGGCGAAATGAGGATCGGTTCCATTTCATCAACTGGACCAAGCTGGCCTTCAAGAATGTGGATGTGATCCCTGCGGGCAACGGGATCATGCATCAGATCAATCTCGAACGGATGTCCCCGGTTATCTACACGCAGGATGGCGTGGCCTTCCCCGATACGCTGGTAGGTACGGACAGCCATACGCCCCATGTCGACGCGCTGGGTGTGATCGCAGTCGGTGTGGGCGGGCTCGAGGCTGAAAACGTCATGCTAGGCCGTGCTTCGTGGATGCGTCTGCCCGACATCATCGGGGTCGAACTGTCCGGCAAGCCTCGGGAAGGCATCACGGCGACCGACATCGTGCTGGCAATGACCGAGTTCCTGCGGCAGTCGAAGGTTGTCGGCGCGTATCTCGAGTTTCGCGGGGAAGGCGCAGCTGCGCTCACGCTAGGTGATCGCGCGACGATCTCGAACATGGCGCCCGAATACGGCGCGACTGCGGCGATGTTCTACATCGATCAGCAGACGATCGACTATCTGCGGCTCACCGGCCGCACCGACGAGCAGATCAGGCTGGTCGAGACTTACGCCAAGCACGTTGGCCTGTGGGCCGACGCACTGAAAAATGCAAAGTACGAGCGTACGCTGTCATTCGACCTCTCTTCGGTCGTGCGGAACATGGCGGGGCCGTCGAACCCTCATGCGCGGGTCGCGACCACTGATCTCGCCACCAAAGGCATTGCCGGCGCGTGGGAAAAGCAGTCCGGGCTGATGCCCGACGGCGCCGTCATCATTGCGGCCATCACGAGCTGCACGAACACCAGCAACCCTCGGAATGTGATCGCCGCAGGCCTTATCGCCCGTAACGCCAATCGCCTGGGCTTGAAGCGCAAGCCTTGGGTGAAGTCGTCGCTTGCTCCCGGATCGAAGACGGTTGCCCTCTATCTCGAGGCGGCAGGACTGATGAATGAACTCGAGTCCCTCGGATTTGGCATCGTCGCCTTTGCATGCACCACCTGCAATGGCATGTCGGGTGCGCTCGATCCCAAGATCCAGCAGGAGATCATCGAACGGGATCTCTATACGACTGCGGTCCTGTCGGGCAATCGGAATTTCGATGGCCGAATCCATCCGTATGCGAAGCAGGCATTTCTTGCCTCGCCGCCGCTGGTGGTCGCCTATGCAATCGCAGGGACCGTGCGGTTCGACATCGAAAAGGATTCGTTCGGGACAGGGCCGGATGGCAAGCCGATCCTGCTCAAGGATCTTTGGCCCACCGACGCCGAGATCGACGCGATCGTTCGCTCGGCCGTGAAGCCCCAGCAGTTTCGCGATGTCTACATCCCGATGTTCGAGCAGCGCGAAATCAGCACCGAAAAAGTCACGGCGCTGTACGACTGGCGTGCGCAGAGCACCTACATCCGGCGTCCGCCCTATTGGGAGGGGGCGCTGGCCGGCGCCCGGTCGCTGGCCGGCATGCGGCCTCTGGCTTTGCTGGGCGACAACATCACCACCGATCATCTGTCGCCTTCCAACGCGATCATGCTCGACAGCGCTGCGGGCGAATATCTTGCAAGCATGGGCCTGCCAGAAGAGGACTTCAATTCCTATGCCACCCATCGTGGCGACCACCTCACCGCCCAGCGGGCCACTTTTGCCAACCCGACGCTGAAGAACGAAATGGTCGTCGTCGATGGCAAGGTCAAGGCTGGCTCACTTGCCCGTATCGAACCCGATGGCAAAGTCGTCCGCATGTGGGAGGCGATCGAGACCTATATGCGGCGCAAGCAGCCGCTGATCATCATTGCCGGCGCCGACTATGGACAGGGGTCGTCTCGCGACTGGGCGGCGAAAGGCGTTCGTCTTGCGGGTGTCGAAGCAATCGTTGCTGAAGGCTTCGAACGAATCCACCGTACGAATCTGGTTGGCATGGGCGTGCTGCCGCTCGAGTTCAAGCCTGGCGTGAATCGCAAGACCTTGGCACTGGACGGCACCGAGACCTTCGACGTCATCGGTGAACGGAAGCCGCGAGCCGACCTCACGCTGGTCATTCACCGCAAGAGTGGCGAGCGAGTCGAGGTCACCGTGACATGCCGGCTCGACACCGCGGAAGAGCTTTCGATCTATGACGCGGGCGGTGTGCTGCAGCGTTTTGCACAGGACTTCCTCGAGTCGACGAAGGCCGCTTAAAGCATGTTTCGGGCAGGGTGCTGAGGCACGGGTCGGCACGAGCCGACCCCATCGGCTCGTGCCGCCGAACATGCGACAGAAATGTCAATGAATCAAGGAATGCACAATGGCTCACCGCCCTCAAATCAAGATTCGCGCCACCTACATGCGCGGTGGCACCAGCAAGGGAGTGTTCTTCCGCCTGCAGGATCTGCCGGCTGACTGTCAGATGCCCGGTGCGGCGCGCGACAGGCTGCTGCTGCGTGTGATCGGCAGCCCCGATCCGTATGGCAAGCAGATCGACGGCATGGGTGCCGCCACGTCGAGCACCAGCAAGACGGTGATTCTGTCCAAGAGCAGTCGCCCCGATCACGATGTCGACTATCTGTTCGGTCAGGTGTCGATCGACAAGCCGTTCGTCGACTGGAGCGGCAACTGCGGCAACCTGTCGGCGGCGGTCGGCCCGTTCGCGATCAGCAACGGCCTGATCGATCAGAGCCGTATTCCTCGCGACGGCACGGCGGTGATCCGCATATGGCAGGCCAACATCGGCAAGACCATCATCGCGCACGTGCAGATGACCGATGGCGCGGTGCAGGAGACGGGTGATTTTGAACTCGATGGCGTGACCTTCCCCGCAGCGGAGGTTCAGCTCGAGTTCATGGACCCCGCCGCAGAAGAAGAAGGCGCCGGAGGTTCGATGTTCCCCACCGGCAATCTGGTCGACGATCTCGAGGTGCCGGGCATTGGGGTGCTCAAGGCGACAATGATCAACGCTGGTATTCCGACGATCTTCGTGAACGCCGAGTCCATCGGCTACAAAGGCGCCGAACTGCAGGACGACATCAACAGCGATAGCAAGGCGCTGGCCATGTTCGAGACGATCCGAGCGCATGGCGCCATCAGAATGGGGCTCATCAAGGAACTCTCGGAGGCGGCGACTCGTCAGCACACCCCCAAGGTGGCGTTCCTTGCCAGGCCAGTCGATTACGTCGCCTCGAGCGGCAAGGCGGTGGGCGCCAAGGATGCCGATCTGCTCGTGCGGGCGTTGTCGATGGGCAAGCTTCATCACGCGATGATGGGGACGGCTGCCGTGGCCATCGGCACCGCCGCGGCGATACCCGGCACGCTGGTGAATCTTGCCGCAGGAGGAGGCGAACGCACCGCCGTTCGCTTCGGGCACCCTTCGGGCACGCTGCGCGTCGGTGCGCAGGCGACCCAGGAAAACGGCGAATGGGTGGTCAAGAAAGCGATCATGAGCCGCAGCGCCCGTGT
>DAONCJ010000393.1:0-4271 GCA_035401985.1 Burkholderiaceae bacterium
TCACGGCCTCTTCCGTGCTGGACCTGCATCAGCCCGAAAAACTCGCCGACACGCTGGCGTTTCTGATCGGGCGCAACGACGGCTTGCTGTCGATCGGCGTGCGGGGGCTCGACGGCACATTGCTGATCGACATCCATGACCATGCGTCTCAATGGACCGCCGCGCCCGGTGCCGCGTCGACCGACGCCGCCATCACCGTGCCCGTATGGCAGGACGGCCAGCAATGGGGCATGGTCGAGCTGCGCTTCGAACCGCTGCGCGCAGCAGGCTGGCGGGGCCACCTGCAGGACCCGAGCCTGAAGCTGGCGGGCTTCGTGTTCGCACTGAGCGCCCTGTTGTTCTACTTCTACCTCAAGCGCATGCTGCAGGCGCTGGACCCCTCGCGGGCCGTTCCGCAGCGGGTGCGCGCCGCGTACGACACGCTGACCGAAGGCCTGGTCGTGCTCGACCAGCAGGGCAAGATGGTGCTGGCCAACAAGTCGACCGCACTGATGTTCGGCGTGCCGGAGTCGCGCCTGGTGGGGCGCTCGCCCTCCACCTTTGCCTGGCACGACAGCGACGACAGCCCGGTGCCTGCCGCCGACCTGCCCTGGCAGCGGGCGCTGGCCGACAAGCAGCCACAACGCGACGTGCACCTGAAGGTCAGCAGCACCGACGGCAGCCGCTATTCGCTACGTGCGAATTGCTCACCCATACTCGATGACCGCGGCGGCATACAGGCGCTGGTGATCAGCTTCCAGGACGTGACCGAACTCGAGCAGCGCGGCGCGGCCTTGCAGGTCGCCAAGGAGCAGGCCGACGCTGCCAACGAGGCCAAGAGCCAGTTCCTGGCCAACATGAGCCACGAGATCCGCACGCCGATGAATGCGATCCTGGGTTTCACCGAGGTCTTGCGCCGCAGCGGGCTGCGCCAGTCGGGCGAGGCCAGCAAGCACCTGGACATCATCCACTCCAGCGGCAAGCATCTGCTGAACCTGATCAACGACATCCTGGACCTGTCCAAGGTCGAGGCCGGCCGTCTCGAAGCCGAGCATGTCCCGTTTGCCCCCCACCAGGTGGCGCACGAGGTGGTGCAGACCCTGACCGAGCGTGCCAGCGAGAAGGGCCTGGCGCTGCAGCTCGAATTCCCCGAGCCGCTGCCGGCCACGATCGATGGCGACCCGGCGCGGCTGCGCCAGATCCTGACCAACCTGATCGGCAACGCCATCAAGTTCACCGAGGCCGGCGGCGTGCGCATCGTCTCGCGGCTGCTGCGCGACGGCGCGCAGGTCCGGTACGCCATCGACGTCATCGACAGCGGCATCGGCATACCGGCCGACAAGGTCGAGTCGGTGTTCGAGCCCTTCGTACAGGCCGAATCCTCGACCACGCGGCGCTTTGGCGGCACCGGCCTGGGCCTCACGATCAGCCGGGGTTTCGCCCGCGCCATGGGCGGCGACATCACCGCCAGCAGTGTGTACGGACAGGGAACGACCTTCAGCCTGTGGATGGACGCCGGCCACCCGGCGGCAGATGCGATGCTGGCCCCGGACCAGCTGGCCCGGCAGGCGCAGGCGCCGGCAGCCGTGACAAGCACACGCTGGGTATTCGAGCCGCGCCATGTGCTGGTGGTCGACGACGGCGTGGAGAACCGGCAGCTGGTACGGGTGCTGCTCGAGGAGGTGGGGCTGCGCGTCAGCGAGGCCGACAACGGTCAGGTGGCGCTGGACCGCATTGCGGCCGAACCCTTCGACCTGGTGCTGATGGACATGCAGATGCCGGTGATGGACGGCCAGACCGCGACCCGGCTGCTGCGCGAACGCGGCTGCACGCTGCCGATCATCGCGCTGACCGCCAATGCCATGAAAGGCTTCGAGAAGGAACTCGACGCGGCCGGCTTCAGCGGCTACCAGACCAAACCCATCGACGTCGACGCGCTGCTGGCCGAACTGGCGACGCGGCTGGGCGGACAGGCGGCGCCCGCGCAGGCAGAGGCCGCACCGCCGATCGGCGATCCCGTACGGGAAGTGCCGCGGCCGCAGGCGACCGAATCGCCGCCTGTCATCTCGCGTCTGGCCGGGCATGCGAAACTCGGACGCATCGTGGCGCGCTTCGTCGAACAATTGCCGGCGCGGCTGGCGCAGATGGACGAGACGCTGGCGGCAGCCAACTGGACCGAACTGGCCGGCCATGCCCACTGGCTCAAAGGCGCGGGAGGCAGCATGGGATTCGATCTGTTGTTCGAGCCGGCCAGGGAACTGGAGGAAGCGGCACACAACGCGGACGCCGATGGCGCGACCCGTGTGCTGACGCAACTGCACCAGCTCGAACACCAGATACAGCGTGGTGCTGCGCAAAGCAGGCCACTGGAGGAAAGTACGCCATGAACGAAGACATCTGGGCCGACACACAGCCCTGGGGTCTGGAACAAGCATCCCGATCGCCCTTGCTCGACGCGAAGGTGATGATGGTCGACGACGAACCGCTGATGACCGACCTGATCCAGGCCCACCTGGAAGACGCGGGCTATGTCCACTTCGTGGTCGCCAACGATCCGCGCCAGGCCATAGACCTGCTGCACCGCGAACAGCCCAGCGTGCTGCTGCTGGACCTGATGATGCCCCACCTGTCGGGCTTCGACCTGCTGGAAATGATCCGGGCCGACCGCAAGCTGCGCTATACCCCGGTGATCGTGCTCACCGCCGCAACCGGCGCCGAGGCCAAGCTGCGTGCCTTGCAGCTGGGTGTGACCGACTTCCTGTCCAAGCCGGTGGACGAAAGCGAACTGGTGCTGCGCCTGCGCAACACGCTCGCATACCACCAGTACCACGCGCGCATGGTCAACTACGATGGCGCGACCGACCTGCCCACGCGGCGGCTGTTCGACATCAGCATCACCGATGTGGTGGCGCGCCAGGGGCTGGTGGGCGGCGTCGTGGCCGTGCTCAACCTCCAGGTGCCCGAATGCCGGCAACTGCGCGAATCTGCCAGCCAGGCGGCGGCGGACGAGCTGGCCCGGGACCTGGCCCAGCGGATGTTGCGGTTCTGCAGCGAACTGCCACGACCGGCGGCGGCGGCTGCCAGCGACCCCTTGCATCGCGTGGCCCGGCTGGATTCGACCGCCTTTGGCATCCTGCTGGAAGGCATCGCCGACATCGACACGGTCGAATCACTGACCAAAGAGCTGCTGGCCCAGCTGGGCCGACCGGTAACGGTCGGCATGCACGAGATCGGTCCCACCGCATCTGCCGGCATTGCCGTCAGCCCGGCCGATGGCCATACGCCCGAGGTGCTACGCAAGAGTGCGGAGCTGGCCGCCACGCATGCCGGCTCGCAGCCCCACATCCGGTACCAGTTCGCGTCTGCCGAACTCCATTCCCGCTCGTACGAGAGGCTCGCACTCAGCTCGCAATTGCGCGGTGCCGCGCAGCGCGGCGAGCTGCGCCTGCACTACCAGCCCAAGCTCAATGTCGCCAGCAACCGCATCGTCGGCGCCGAGGCGCTGGTGCGCTGGCAGCATCCGGAGCTGGGCCTGGTGCCACCGCTGCGCTTCATCGCGCTGGCCGAAGAGCTGGGGCTGATCCAGGGCATCGGCAACTGGGTGCTGCAGACCGCCTGCCGGGACGTGGCGCAATGGAAGCGCGACGGATTGGGCGACCTTCGGATCGCCATCAATGTCGCCAAGCCGCAATTCTTCGCGGGTGACCTGGCCGATACGGTGCAACGGGAGCTGCAAGGCAGTGGCCTGTCAGCCGACAAGCTGATGATCGAGCTGACCGAAAGCATGCTGATGGACAGCGTCGGCGACAGCCTGGGCCAGATGAACGCGCTCAAGCAGCTCGGCGTACTGCTGTCCATCGATGACTTCGGCACCGGCTATTCGTCGCTGAGCTACCTCAAGACCTTTCCGATCGACGAGCTCAAGATCGACCGCTCCTTCATCATGGACCTGCCTGGCACCGCCTCGGACGTTGCCATCGTGCGCACCATCATCGACCTCGGCCACAGCCTGGGCATGGTCGTCATCGCGGAAGGCGTCGAGACGCAGGCGCAGCTCGAATGCATGCAGGCGCTGAAATGCGACAAGTACCAGGGGTTCCTCTTCAGCAAGCCGGTGCCGCAGGAGGAATTCGTCGCATTGTTGCGGCGCCAGGCCTGAGCGACGTGTTCCCGGGCGCTGGTCAGGCACCCGCGCCGAAGCGCTCGCGGACCCGTGCTTCATCCACCGGCGAGACTTGTCTATTGATCTTCTCTAAAAACATGACAACCAATTTGCATCTCACGCGTTATGT
>DAONCJ010000394.1:0-413 GCA_035401985.1 Burkholderiaceae bacterium
CACCGGCCTGCTGCCCGGGGTTCCCCGCGCCCGGCGTCCTTGCGTCGGGCCTGGGCGGGTGATCGCCCGTTCCCGTGGCCGTCTGGCCTCGGCGTTGCGCCTGCTCCTCGAGACGTCTGGCCTGCTGACTGGCGCGCCGTCGGGCGAGTTCGGTGGTCGCTGCCGCCCGATGCTCCTCGGCCAGTTCGCCGCTGGCCACGCCATCAAGGTCGAAGCGTTCGGTGCTGCGGGACAAGGCCGTCAGATAGGCGTTGCTGCCCGTGTATCGACGGAAGAAAGCGGACAGCGACTGCCGGGTGAACACACCGGGCGCCCGCTGCTGGATATCGGACTGGATCCGCAGCTTCAAGGGCTTGGCTGCGCCGGCGAACAGCGCCGGGGCGACGGTCTCGCGCACGCCCAGCCCGCCGATG
>DAONCJ010000394.1:423-4270 GCA_035401985.1 Burkholderiaceae bacterium
GCGCCGGGAAGCGCTCTGCGAGCATCTCGCCGCAAGCCTTGGGGGACAACTCGGGGATCGCGGGGGCGCCATCCGCCGGAGCGCCTTCCGAGGGCGGGGCGCCATCCGCCGGAGCCTGCGCTTGGGCGCCGCCTTCACCGCGTCCGCGGCCTCGGCCTCTGCCGCGGCGGTTGCGCCCCGGTCGCGGTGGGCCGGGCGGCTCGGTCGAAGCAGGCGCCGTGGCATCGGGCGAAGCTGACGCCGGAGCCTCGCTCGACGCCGATACCGACGTTTGCGCCGAAGCAGACCCATCGCCGGTTTCCTGCGCGACCGCGCTTTCGCCGGCGTCCGTTGCAGCATGCACGGTGCCCGGCGCGTCGGCTGCTGGCCCCGGGGGTTCGTTCGTCTGAGCCGGCGACGCGACGGCCTCGGTTGCTTGAGCAGGCTCGGTGGCCTGACCAGGCACGGGTGGGGTCGGTTCGCTGTGGGCTGACGATTCGGGCATGTCTTCTGAAAGTGAATGGGGCGCAGCGCGCCTCGACTGCCCAGAGGATCGCACCGATTGGGGCTCGGCTCAAATCGGGGAAGTCAGAACCGGCTCATCGGGCCGGCGCACCGGCCGCTTGCGAGCCGCTGGAAAGAACAGGGCCGCTCGATGAGCGGCCCCTTTTTGCGGCAGCCACCAGCCCGGCAGGGGCGGTGGCCTCAGGACTCAAGCAATCAGAAGCGGTGAATCATGCCCGCGCCGATGAGGCTGGCCGAGTTGCCGCTGTTCGGCGCAACGGTGACGCCCGCGCCGTTCAGCGAGGCGCCCGCGCCGCCCTTGTTGCGCAGGACGGTCATGCGCGCGTACAGCGTCGTGCGCTTGCTCAGATCGTAGTTGTAGCCGAGGGCGAACTGCTGCTGGTCGCGCGGGCTGTCGGCGACGTTGCGCAGTGTCCCGGTGGCCAGCACCTGATGACGGCCAAAATTCATCTGTCCATGCAGGGTCAGCAGGGTGGCCTTCTGAACACCGGTGATGTCCACGTCCTGCTGTCCGTACGAGGCGCCGACCCGGAAGGCGTCAACCTGGTAGTTGACGGCCAGCGCGTGGGCGGTGGACTTGCTCGGCACAGCCACCGGCGCGGCGGCCGTGCCGCTGCGACGCTGCTGGAATGCATAGCCAGCCCAAAGCGGGCCCGACGTCCAGGTCAGGCTGCCACTGTAGTAGTCGCCGCTGCGTGCGCTGGTGCCGCTGGATTCGCCGGGCGCGTACATGAGGGTGCCGACCACGGCCCGATCGGCCGGTGTCGAGTACATCACGGCATTGTCGGCGCGCGCGGCCCGGGTCAGCAGACCGGGTTGGGCATCGGTCTGAGCCCACAGCGTGACCGGCGAGAAGATGGTGTTGACACCGAACGGGTCGGGACGCCAGGTCAGACGAAAGATCGGGGTGTACTGGCGGCCGAAGGTGACCGCGCCCCAGTTGCCCGACAGGCCGACCCAGGACTGGCGGGTGAACGCGAGGCTCGGGCCGGGCAGGTTGCCGTTGCCCGTGTCGAGCGAGATGCCCATCTCGACATTGAAATTGGCCTTCATGCCGCCGCCGAGGTCTTCCGTGCCGCGGAAGCCGAGCTGGGAGGCCGCGTAGCCGCCCTCACCGACGCGGATCTGCTTGAAGGTGTCGGAGGACTTGCCGTAGCCGACATAGGCGTCGGCCAGGCCGTACATCGTCACATTGGACTGTGCGAACGCCGTGGCGCCGATGCTGCTCAGCAGTCCCGCGATCAAAACCTTGCGCATTGCCTGTCTCCCAATCCCAAATCGAGGTCTCGTTGTTAGATCGCCCAGGGGCCTCGCGGCGTTCCTGCACGTAGGCAGAGACTAAGCCGGGCGACGCCGTTCATCTGTCGGTTTTTTGACAATTGACGGTCAGGGTGGCGTGAATGCCACGCCCTTTTCATGCTGCACTGCGGCTAGTGCGACGCAGCAATCGTCATCGAGGGACCAGCGCGGAATCCGGCGCCAGCGGACCCGAATCAATCACCACATCGCGGATCTGCCCGGTGTACCGGAAGCTGCCATGGCGCTCGCGCAGTGCCCAGCTGACCGGCGCTCGGCGGTCGATGCCGATGTCCAGTCCTTCGTGGAAACCGTACATCAGTGTCGGGCTGAGGTCCTGCCAGTCCCCCGATCCGCCCGCGCCGTCTTCATCTATCCGCAGACGTCCACGGCCGCGCCGCTTGCCAGTGGCCTCGTACTCGAGTGTCGCGCAGCGTTCGCCCGGCTCGATCGGCAACGAGAGCATCGAGTGGTACTCGCCGAACCCGTTGTAGTACAGGTTGAGGCACCCGGCCTCGATGTACATCACCATGCCGCCCATGACCTCGCCCACCGCGAACAGAACCCCCTGATCGCCGTTCCCGTGCATCAGGCGGACATTCACCTTGAATGCACGGTCCGCGATCAGCGGCACGATCGACCAGCGGTGGACCGTCTGCGCGCCGGGCAGAAACCGGCGCGAACCCCCGCGGGGCGGTCGCAGGTGCGGCGCGCGCTGATTGAACTTCTGGATCGGCAGCCGGTTGTCCAATGGATAGACCATGTTGGCCCATGCCGCCTGGTCGAAGGCTTCGACCAGTTCGCCGAGCAGCTCGGGATGGGCGTCCGCAAGGTCGACCGATTCGGAAAAGTCGTCGGCCTGCCGATGCAGGGTCCAGGTGCTGAAGTCGACCGGTCCGCCGCGCTTTTGCAGCGAGACCGCGATCCAGCCCCGCCGGTAGTAGGCGCGATTGGCCCAGCACTCGTAGTACTGCTCCTCGCGCGTGGCCGCAGCCTTCGCGTCGAGCAGGAACGGCTTCAGGCTGGCGCCCTGCATCGGCAGGGCCGGCTCGCCATGCGAGCGGGTGAGCGGCGCGACACCGGCCAGATCGAGCAGGGTCGGCATCACGTCGGTGACGTGGGCGAACTGTGAGCGGATCTGTCCGGCATCGCGGATCTGCGCCGGCCACGACACGATGAAGCTCACCCGCCGTCCGCCGCCACCGGTGTACGTCTTGAACGACGGAAACGGCGTGTTGCTCACCTGTCCCCAGCCCATCGGGTAAAGCGCCGACACGCGGGCGGTGCCGACCTGATCGGTCAGGGCGACATCGTGCTCGACCGGCAGGGGCGCCAGGCCCGCGAAGCGCCGGTTGAAGTGGATGGCGCCGGTCGGCCCGCCGGAACTGGTGCCGCCGTTGTCGGACGAAAACACGATGATCGTGTTGTCGCGCTCGCCCATCTCGTCGAGCAGGCGCAGCAGGCGGCCGACATTCTGGTCGACGCAATCGAGCATGGCCGCGTAGGTCTGCATGTGCCGCACGAAGAGCGCGCGCTGTTCGGCAGGCACGTCGTCCCAGGCAGGGACGGCTTCGTCGCGCGGGGACAGCTTGGCATCGGAAGGCACCAGACCCAGCGCCTTCTGGCGCTCGAGCCGCCGGGCCCGGATGACATCCCAGCCCGCTTCGTAGTGGCCCTCGTATTTCGCGAGGTCCGCCTCCTTGGCCTGAAGCGGCCCGTGCACCGCGTTGTAGGCCATGTAGAGAAAAAATGGCTGCGAGGCGCTTTCGTTGCGCACCGCCTTGACCTGTTCGATGCCCTTGCTGGTCCAGTCATCGGTCGCGTAATAGTCGGCCGGATATTCGTCGATCGGCGCGACCACGTTGTTGTGCAGGATGCGGGCCGGAAAGAAGTACGAGGTCTCGCCTTCCAGAAAACCGTAGAAGCGCTCGAATCCACGCTGCGTCGGCCAGGTCTCGTTGGGTGTGGCGCTGTTGGTGGAGTTGTGCCACTTGCCGATTCCGATGGTCGCGTAGCCGCCTGCCCGCAGCGACTCGGCGATGGTGGG
>DAONCJ010000395.1:0-4263 GCA_035401985.1 Burkholderiaceae bacterium
CCGCGGCCTGCCAGCACCACCGCCAGATTGTTGTGCGGTTCGGGCAGCTCGGGAAAGTCCTGGGTGAGCTGCTCGAACACATTGATGGCGTCGTCAGTGCGCTTCTGCTCGGCCATGATGACGCCGTACAGGAAGCGAAGCTGCGGATCGCGAGGATGGGTCTTGAGCGAGGCCTCGAGGCTGGCGAGGGCGGCTTCGGGCTTGCCCTCCTTGGACAGACGCGCGGCCTGCTCGACCGCGGTCGTGACGGTGCGGGGATCGCTGCGCAGCGGGCTGTCGCTGATGCCGGACGGAGCCGCGCTGGCCGGCGAAGCCGGTGCAGCAGGCAGTTCTTCGCGGGCCGGTTCGCGCACGCCGGGGGAGGATTGCGCCCACACGGAGGGGGCGCTCGAAAGCACGCAGGCCGTCATGGCAAGGGCTGTCAGCCACCTGGCCGCCCTCAGGGGGTCGGTGCTGATAGGGCCATACCCCGATGCTATACTCGTTCGCATCCCTTCATTCTAGCAACCGCGCACTGCGCGGCCGTGCCGTCGGCCTGGTTTCCTCGCCGTTTGCGCGTCGGTCGTCGTGGCTGCCCGCTTCGAGCTCACATGCTTCGCATCCACAACTCGCTGACCCGTCGCAAGGAGGACTTCGTCCCCATCGAACCTGGCGCGGTGCGGATGTATGTGTGCGGCATGACCGTGTACGACCTGTGCCACATCGGTCACGCACGAATGCTGGTCGCGTTCGATGTCATTCAGCGATGGCTGCGCGCCAGCGGGCTGAAGGTCACCTACGTGCGCAACATCACCGACATCGACGACAAGATCATCCGTCGCGCGGTCGAGAACAACGAGACCATCGCCGCGGTCACCAGCCGGTTCATCGCTGCCATGCACGAGGACACCGGTGCGCTGGGCGTGCAGCCGCCCGACCACGAACCGCGCGCCACGCAATACGTGCCGCAGATGCTGGGCATCATCGACCTGCTCGAGCGCAACGGCTATGCGTACAAGGCCGCCGATGGCGACGTCAACTTTTCGGTGCGCCGGTTTGCCGGATACGGCAAGCTCTCGGGCAAGTCGCTGGACGACCTGCGGGCCGGCGAGCGCGTGGCGGTCGCCGATGCCAAGCAGGACCCGCTCGACTTCGTGCTCTGGAAGGCCGCCCGCGACGACGAGCCGGCCGACGTCAAGTGGCCTTCGCCCGCCTATGGCACGGGCCGCCCAGGCTGGCACATCGAGTGCTCGGCCATGTCCACTGCGCTGCTGGGCAATACCCTGGACATCCATGGCGGGGGGGCCGACCTGCAGTTCCCGCACCACGAGAACGAGATTGCCCAGAGCGAGGGCGCGCATGGTGGCACCTTCGCGCGCTACTGGGTGCACAACGGCTTCGTGCGCGTCGATGACGTCAAGATGTCCAAGTCGCTGGGCAACTTCTTCACGATCCGCGACGTGCTCGAGCGCTTCGATGCCGAGGTGGTGCGGCTGTTCATCGTGCGTGCGCATTACCGCAGCCCGATCAATTATTCGGACGTCCATCTCGAGGATGCGCGCGGCTCGCTGCTGCGCCTGTACAACGCGCTGAGCGACGACTTCACCGGCGCGACCGATGCGTCGGTCATCGACTGGTCCGGGCCGTTCGCCTCGCGCTTTCGCGAGGCCATGGACGACGACTTCAACACCCCGGAAGCGATGGCGGCCCTCTACGATCTCGCGAGCGAACTGAACCGCAACCGCAGCGTGGCGCTCGAGGCGCAACTGCGCGCACTGGCCGGTGTGCTGGGTCTGCTTCAGCGTCCCGTGTCCGAGGTCCGCCGCAGCGGACTGCTGGGGCGCGCACAGGCCGCCGGGGACGGGCTGGCCGACGAGGCGATCGAGGCGCTCATCGCCCAGCGTGGCGCAGCCAAGAAGTCACGCGACTTCGCCACCGCCGATCGCATCCGCGCCGATCTGCTGGCCCAGGGCGTGGTGCTCGAGGACAGCGCTGCCGGCACGACATGGCGGCGCGGCTGAGCGCGACGGCCGTGCCGGTGCCGCCCGCGTACTGGCCGACAGCCCGCCGCTCGCTGGCCCGGCGCGACCGGGTGATGGGCGACATCATGCGGTCCTGCGGACCGGTTCACCTGGTTCCGCGCACCGATCCATTCCTCACGCTGGCCCGTTCGATCGTGGGTCAGCAGATCTCGGTGGCGGCCGCGCAAACCATCTGGTCCCGGGTCGAAAAGGCCTGCGGCACGGTGCATCCCGATCGGGTGTCGCGGATGCGCGAGGCCACGCTGCTGCGCTGCGGATTGTCGGCTCGCAAGGTCGAGTACCTTCGGGACCTGTCCGGGAGGTTCCGTACAGGAGCGCTCGATCCGGTGCGCTGGCAGTCGATGGACGACGAGTCGGTGATCGGCGAGCTGACCCAGGTGCATGGCATCGGCCGCTGGACAGCCGAGATGTTTTTGATCTTTAATCTGCTGCGCCCCGATGTCCTGCCTTTGGATGACATCGGGCTGTTGCGCGCCATCGCACTGAAATATCCGGCCGAAGAACCCGATGTCAGTGGCGATGACGCGGCCGATTCCCGTTCTGCCGCCTGGCGTCATCGGCAGACCCGGCGTCAGGCCGAAATCCTGGGTGAACGCTGGCGCCCGTGGCGCTCGGCGGCCACCTGGTACCTGTGGCGAAGCCTCGATCCGGTGGCGGTGGAATACAAGGCGAACAAATCCCCATGAAAACCACGTTCCTCGAATTCGAACAACCGATCGCCGATCTCGAACAGAAGATCGACGCCCTGCGCTTTGTGCGTGACGACTCGGCCGTCGACATCGCCGAAGAGATCGAGCGGCTGCAAAAGAAAAGCCAGTCGCTCGTCAAGGACACCTACAGCAAGCTGACGCCATGGCAGGTGGCTCAGGTGGCGCGCCATCCGCAGCGCCCCTACACGCTGGACTACATCGCGGCGCTGTTCACCGAATGGCATGAGCTGCATGGCGACCGCCACTTCGCCGACGATCCGGCCATTGTCGGGGGCATGGCGCGCTTCAACGGCCAGCCGGTAATGATCATCGGCCACCAGAAGGGGCGCGACACCAAGGAGCGCGGCTACCGCAACTTCGGCATGCCCAAGCCCGAGGGCTACCGCAAGGCGCTGCGCCTGATGAAGCTGGCCGAGAAGTTCGGCCTGCCGGTGTTCACCTTCGTCGACACCCCGGGCGCGTTTCCGGGCGTGGGCGCCGAAGAGCGCGGCCAGTCCGAGGCGATCGGGCGCAATCTGTTCGAGATGGCGGCGCTGCGCGTGCCGATCATCACCACCATCATCGGTGAAGGCGGCTCGGGCGGAGCGCTGGCCATCGCGGTGGGCGACTGCGTGCAGATGCTGCAGTACTCGATCTATTCGGTGATCTCCCCGGAGGGCTGCGCAGCCATTCTGTGGAAGAGCGCCGACAAGGCCTACGAGGCGGCCGAGATCCTCGGCATCACCGCGCATCGCCTGAAGGCGCTGGGCCTGATCGACCGCATCATCAGCGAACCGGTGGGCGGCGCGCATCGCGATCCCACCCAGATGGCGCAACTGCTGCGCCGTGCGCTGGGCGACGCCCTGCGTCAGTTCCAGGACGTGAAGCCGGCCGATCTGGTCCGTCAACGGCAAGATCGGATCATGGCTTATGGCAAGTTCAAGGAGATCGGCGAAGAGCGCTGATCGGCCTGCCGGACTGTCGGTAAACGAGGCGGTCCAGGCGGCGCTCGAGTCGGTCGAGACAGAAGCGCAGGCGCTCGGTCAAATCGGGGCGGCCGCTTTGCCGGTCGCGGTCGTTGCCTTCAGCGGCGGCCTGGATTCCACCGTGCTGCTGCATGCGCTGGCCGCGCGAGTGCCGCCGGCGCGCCTGCTGGCGGTTCATGTCCACCATGGCCTTCAGGCTGCGGCCTCAGGCTGGCCGGCGCACTGTGCCCGCGTCGCCGAGGCGCTCGGCGTGGCGTTCATCTGCAAGCGGTTGAGCGAACGGCCGGCCTCGGGCACGAGCCTCGAAGCCTGGGCCCGCGATGCCCGTTATGCGGCGCTGGCCGAAGCAGCCGCGCAGGCAGGCTGCCGAACGGTGTTCACCGCGCATCATGCCGATGATCAGGCCGAGACGGTGCTGCTGCGCCTGGCCCGCGGCGCGGGCATGCTGGGCATGGGGGCGATGTCGATGCAGCGGCCCATGGCCGGCCTGAATCTGGTCCGTCCGCTGCTTTCCCTGCCTCGCGGCGATCTGCTCGCCTACGCGCAGGCAGAGTCGCTGCAGTGGGT
>DAONCJ010000396.1:0-4249 GCA_035401985.1 Burkholderiaceae bacterium
CCGAGACCAAGCTGCGCTGGAAGCGCAACACCGCTTTCGCCACGACGCTGGCGGTGCGCGCGGTCGACACGCTGATGCCGGCCGCCGGCGCGGGCGGCCTCAATCTCAATGCGCCGCTGCAGCGCCAGTTCCGCGACATTCACGCCGCCTCGGCGCATTTCGGGCTGACCTGGGATGTGCACGCCGCGGCCTATGCACAGAGCGCGCTGGGCCTGCAGCCGCAGGCCGGGATGCTGCTGTGATGCGGCTGCCCGTGCGCATGGTCCGGGCTGCGGCGCACGTATTCTGGTGTAACGTTCGAACGGGAGATGACGCATGCCGATCAAAGAGTTGAACCACTTCTTCGTGCGTGCCGGCGACCTCGAAGCCACGCGCCAGTTCTATACCGAGGTGCTCGGCTTCGAAGTGATGCCCCGGCCGGACTTTCCGTTTCCGGGCTACTGGATGGGCGTGAACGGGTCGATCCAGGTCCACGTCGGCCCGTCGAACATTCCCAACCGGCAGGCCTATTACCTGGGGACCGGTGACGATTCCGCCGATGGGCAGAGCGGGGTCATCGATCACGTGGCCTTCCTGGCCGACGACCCGGCCACCTTCATCGAACGCTTCAAGGCGCGCGGCATCGAGTTCCGGCCCCGGCACCTGCCCGAGTCCAAGCTGTTTCAACTGTTCATCCGCGATCCCGATGGCGTGATGATCGAGCTGAATTTCTTCGGGCTGACCGAGGCGCCCGACTGGGGCGGAGAGGATTATTCGAAGATGGAGCGGGTCAGCTGACAACCAATCCCTGAACAACCGGCAGGCCCTGCGAACGGCGACACAGCCGCAGGGGCCCGCCGGGTCCGGTCCGACACGCCGGTCGCCATGCCCGTCCATCAGAGGCGGGCCCGACCAGGCGTGCAGTGCAAGTACAACGAGGAGGAGAGAGACAATGAAGCAGTCCCGTCGCAAGGTCATGGGTGCCACCGGCGCCACCATCCTGGCCAGCAGTCTGGCCCCCACGGCCGCTCTGGCCCAGTCCTCGCCGGTCAAGATCGGCATGAGCATGCCCCAGACCGGCGGCCTGGGCGGCGGCGGCCAGGCCGCACTGGTCGCGCTGCGCATGTGGGTCGACGACGTCAACCTCAAAGGTGGTCTGCTCGGGCGCAAGGTCGAATTCATCGTCTATGACGACCAGTCCAGCCCTGCCAACACCCCGGGGATCTACACCAAGCTGCTCGATGTCGACAAGGTCGACCTGCTGATCGCGCCGTATGCCACCGTGCCGACCGCGCCGATCATGCCGCTGGTCAAGCAGCGCGGCAAACTGCTGATGGGCAACTTCTCGTTCCAGGTGAACGCGAAGATCAAGCACGACATGTGGTTCAACAACGCGCCCTGGAACGACGCCGACGGATGGTCCGAAGGCTTCATTGCCGCCGGACGCGCTGCCGGCGCCAAGTCGATCGCACTGCTGGCCGCCGACCAGGAGTTCGCCCAGGCGCTGGCCAATGGCGCGCGCTCGCTGATCGACAAGATCAAGCTGCAGAAGGTCTACGACCAGAACTACCCGCCCACCACCACCGACTTTTCCTCGGTGATCCGCTCGATCCGCGCGGCCAAGCCCGAGATGGTGTTCGTGGCCTCGTATCCGAACGACTCGGCCGCCATCGTCAAGGCGGTCAACGAGATCGGCCTGGGCTCGCAGGTGGTGATCTTCGGCGGCGCGATGGTGGGCCTGCAGTTCACCCCGATCATGGTCAATCTGGGCAGCCTGCTCAACGGCATCGTCAACTACAACAGCTACGTGCCGGGCATGAAGCTGCCGGGCATCGAGGAATTCTTCAAGCGCTATTCCGAGCGCGCGGTGGCCGCCAAGGTCGATCCGCTGGGCTACTACCTGCCGCCGTTCAACTATGCGACCGGACAGATGATCGAGCAGGCGGTCAACGCGACCAAGAGCATCGACGACAAGGTGCTGGCCAACTACCTGCGCAAGAATGAAATGCAGACGGTGGTCGGGCCGATCCGGTTCGACGCCAATGGCGAGCGTGCCAACCAGCGGGTGATCACCGCCCAGTTCCGCGGCGTCAAGGACAAGGACACCGATCAGTTCCGTGAGCCCGGCAAGCAGGTGATCATCCACCCGAGCGCCGACAGCAACGGCAAGGTGATCACGCCGTACGACAAGGCCCGCAAGGGCTAGCCAGCGAGCGGCCTCGGGGCAGGCGCCCCGCGGCTGCCGGCCGCTCCCGCGGCGGGCGGCGCGAGGTGCTGGTGCACGTTGTCCGTGTGCGCCCGCCTGCCGCGCAGTCCGCCGGCCCGACTTCCTTTCGGATCTGTCCATGGTGTTTTCAGTCGACCTCCTGTTCGAGGCGGTGCTCTTCGGGGTGCTGCTCGGATGTTTCTATGCCGCGGTGAGCCTGGGCCTGTCGGTGTCCTTCGGGCTGCTCGACATTCCGCATGTGGCCCATCCGGCGCTGCTCGTGCTGGGCGCCTACTGCACCTATCTGCTGGCGGGGACCGGCATCGATCCGATCCTGGCCGGGCTGCTGCTGATGCCCGCGTTCTTCGTGCTAGGCGTGCTGATCTACCGCTTCTACTACGAGACCTTCGAGCGCCGGGGATCGGATGCCGGGGTCCGCGGGCTGGCGTTCTTCTTCGGCTTCGCATTCATCATCGAGGTCGCCCTGATCCTGGGCTTCGGCGTCGACCAGCGCGGGGTCGAGGCCAGCTACATCGGCAGCAGTCTCGAACTGGGCGATTACCGCATCCCCTACCGGATGCTCGCCGCGTTCGGGGTGGCGATCGTGCTCACCGTCACGCTGACCCTGTATTTCTCGCGCACCTTCATCGGTCGCGCGATCAAGGCGGTCGGACAGGACGAAGGGGCGTTGCGGCTGATGGGCGCCAATCCGGTGCGCATCAAGCAGCTGGCCTTCGGCATCGCCACGGCGGTCAATGCGCTGGCCGGCGCGGTGCTGATCGTGGTCGGGCCGGTCGATCCGGCGCTCGATCGGCTGTACATCGGACGCACGTTCTGCGTCGTGGTGCTGGCCGGACTGGGCAGCATGAGCGGCACGCTGGCCGCCGGACTCATACTCGGAATCACCGAATCGATCGTGCTGATGGTGCTGGGCACGTCCTGGGCGCCGGCGGTTTCGTTCGGTCTGCTGCTGCTGGTCCTTGGTATCCGGCCCCAGGGCCTCTTTGGCAGGTGAGCGCGATGTCGAGCACAAAATTCTGGGCCGGATCGGCCATCGTGCTGGCCGTGCTGGTCGGGCTGGCCTTCTCGGGCGTCAACGAGTACGTGTTCTTTGCCGGCTTCGTGGTGCTGCAGTTCGTGGTGCTGGCGTCGGCCTGGAACATTCTGGGCGGATACGCCGGTTACGTGAACTTCGGCGTGCCGGCCTTCGTGGCGACCGGCGCGTATTCGGCGCTGGTCTGCTTCAAGGCCCTGGGCGCCCCGCTGCTGGTCCAGATCGTCGCCGGGGCGGTGATGTCGGGCCTGCTCGGTCTGCTGGTCGGCCTGCTCACGCTGCGGCTGCGCGGGATTTTCTTCTCGATCGCGACGGTGGCGGTGATCTTCATTCTGGAGACCGTCGTGCTGAACTGGCGCTACGTGGGCGGGGCCAGCGGCATGCAGATCGCGCGGCCCGAACCGGGCTTCGGCTTCGAAAGCTATACCCGGATGCTGTTCGCCGTGATGGCGGCGATGGCGGTGATGTCGGTTGCGATCTCGCGCTACCTGCAGTACTCGCACATCGGGCAGGGTCTGCGCGCCCTGAGGGACTCCGAGGAGGCGGCCGAGTGTTCGGGGGTGCCCACATTGCGCCTGAAGGTGATCGCCTGCACGGTGTCGGGGGCGCTGCTGGGCGTGGGCGGCGCACCGATGCCGATGTACCTCAGCTTCATCGAGCCCACGTCCAGCTTCAATCTGAGCTACGCGGTGTCGGCGCTGGCGATGCCGATCATCGGCGGCATCGGACACTGGGCCGGACCGGTCATCGGCGCGCTGCTGCTGGCCACGCTTCAGCAGGTGGTCACGGTCACCGTCTCCAATGAACTCAATGTGCTGGTGGTCGGTGTGCTGCTGGTGGTGTTCGTCGTCATTGCCCCGGATGGCATCCTGGGCTGGGTGAAGTCATGGAAACGCTCCTCGAAGTAGACGCCATCAGCAAGAGCTTCGGCGGCTTCACGGCGCTGTCGGACGTCAGCCTCGCGGTCGGTGCCGGCGAGCGGCTGGGCCTGATCGGACCCAATGGATCGG
>DAONCJ010000397.1:0-4247 GCA_035401985.1 Burkholderiaceae bacterium
CGAAGGTGCTCTCGGGGATCACCGCCTTGGTGTCCTTCGGGCGGCCGTCGGCGCCCCACATCTTGCCGCCGATGCGGATCATGGCCGGCATCGAGGCATCGACGATCACGTCGTTGGGGGCGTGCAGGTTGGTGATGCCCTTGACCGAGTCGACCATCGCCAGTTCGGGGCGGTGTTCGTGGCAGGCATGCAGATCGCGCAGGATCTCCTCGCGCTTGGCGGTGGGCAGCGTGGCGATCTTGTCTTCGAGATTGACCATGCCGTTGTTGACGTTCACGCCCAGTTCATCGAACAGCTTGCCGTGCTTCTCGAACGCTTCCTTGTAGAAGATCCGCACGGCATGGCCGAACACGATCGGGTGCGAGACCTTCATCATCGTGGCCTTGACGTGCAGCGAGAACATCACGCCGGTCTTGCGCGCGTCTTCCATCTCGCGCTCATAGAACTCCAGCAGCGCCTTCTTGCTCATGAACATGCTGTCGATGATCTCGCCGGCCAGCAGCGACACCTTCGGCTTGAGCACGATCGACTTGCCGCTGGACGTCACCAGCTCCATCCGGACGTCGCGGGCCTTGTCCAGCGTCATCGACTTTTCGCCGTGATAGAAATCGCCGGTCTTCATGGTGGCCACGTGGGTGCGCGAGGCCTGGCTCCATTCGCCCATCGAGTGCGGGTGCTTGCGGGCGTATTGCTTGACGGCCAGCGGCGCACGGCGGTCGGAGTTGCCTTCGCGCAGCACCGGGTTGACGGCACTGCCCAGGATCTTGGAGTAGCGCGCGCGAATCGCCTTCTCGGCTTCGGTCTTGGGGTTTTCCGGGTAGTCGGGGATCTTGTAGCCGCGGCTTTGCAGCTCGCTGATCGCGTCCTGGAGCTGGTGCACCGAAGCGCTGATGTTGGGCAGCTTGATGATGTTGGTGTCAGGCAGCAGGGTCAGCCGGCCCAGCTCGGCCAGGTTGTCGGGAACCTTCTGTTCCTCGGACAGGTACTCGGGGAACTCGGCCAGCGCCCGGGCCGCCACGGAGATGTCGCTGGTGTCCACCTTGATGCCCGCCGGGGCGGTGAACGTTCGGATGATCGGCAGGAATGCGCAAGTCGCCAGCAGAGGCGCTTCATCGGTCAGGGTGTAGATGATGGTGGGCTGCTTGGTCGTCATTCAGGGATCTCCGTGGTGTTGCGGAGATTTTCCTCCAATTCGACGGGTCCTGTCCCGATCGCCGTTGCCAATCTGAACTGAGACCCCACCCGCCCGGTGCTCAGTCGGCCCTCTGGCTGCGCGGCGCGATCCCGCGGGCGAACGCTTGCATGCGTGGATCGGCGTGCGCCAGGAAGCGCTCATTCAAGGCCAGCATCGCCCGGCCGAGCTCCGTCTCCCGCCACAGGATCCGTGCCACTTCGGCCGGATCGTGGGCGCCGGCCTGGGCGGTCAAGGCCTCCTGGTAATGGCTCTTCAGGTCCTCCAGCGCGTATTTCAGCGCCTTGCGGTCGATGGTCTCGAGTGCGGGCGCGTCGAGCGCGTCCGCCAGCCGGCCGGCCAGCGCCGCCACCGGGGCCTTCGCGATGCCGACCGTCGTGCGTCCGCGCCGGCGCACCGACAGCTCATGCCAGGGCGCCAGCAGCGCAAGTTCATCCGCCAGGCGGCTTCGCCAGGACCCGGGGTCGCGGGCGGCCGGCGCAAAGCGCACCGGGCAGGCCTGAGTGGCCTCGCCGTGCACGTCGGGCAGGTCCTCGGGATAGTCCTCGAGCACCGGGCCCGCGGCCCGTTCGAGCAGGGCCAGCGCGGCAACAATGACCCGGCGCTGGAACGCGGCATCGCCGGGCTTGCCCAGCGGCCGGCCGAGCGGAAACGACGTCCACAGGAAGCGGGGCGGTTCCAGCGCCGCGGTGTTCTCGCGGACCAGGCTGATGCCGGTGGTCTGGATGCCTTCTGACTCGAGGAAATATGCGATCGCGCTCACGGCGCGAGTGCAGTTCGGTCAGACAGGCGTGAGGAAGGCTGTGTCGACGCCATCGCGGCGCAGGGCGCCGGCCACCTGGCGGGCGCTGGCTTCGACCAGCGCGGGCGTGACCAGTGACCCCATGAAGCTGAAGTGCTGGCTGGCGAGCGATCCGATCACTCCCTCATCGACCAGCTCGCGAAAGCGGTCGATGGGGAAGACGACGTTCAGGTCCTCCTGGAAGCCGCTGCGATCGAAGTTGACCGACGAGTGCGACATCACCAGTTCATCGCCGCGCAGGTCGCCGGGGATCACCCGGTAACTCGGGTCCATCAGCTCGAACGACGGTTCGTCGCGAAAATGCAGTCCGGCCGTGGTGATCAGGGCTACCCGGCGCTGCGCCAGGGGGATCGTCGCGGACACGAACACGGACGGGCGCAACGGCTCCATGTTCTTGGCGATCAGGTGCTGACGTTCGTCGGGCGGCAGGTCGGCCAGTCTCACCATGGGGAGCGCCTCGGGATGTGATCGATGGGGGAATTCAGGTCCGCGCCAGAACCTGGCACCGGCGCATCAGGCGGCGCTGCGACCCGTCGAAGTCGTCGCGACGGTGCAGCGCGCTGCGGTTGTCCCAGACGATCAGGTCGCCGACGCGCCACTGCTGACGCCAGACGAACTGCTCGGGTGCGGCGTACGCCCAGATCTCGTCGAGCAGGCGCTCGCTGTCTTCCAGCGGCAGGCCCGGAATATAGGCCCAGTCGCGCCGACCCAGGAACAGCGCCTTGCGGCCGGTTTCGGGGTGGGGCTTCACGATCGGGTGCACCGCGCCCGGCGCATCGACCGGCGAAGCGGGCTGCGCATAGGTGGGGCGCAGCTCGCCCACGCTATTGTGCGAGGCATCGTGCTTGATCGTGAGCCCCGCGACACGCTGCTTCAGTGCCGCCGGCAGCGCCTCGTAAGCGGCAAATTCGTTGGCGAACCAGGTGTCGCCTCCGGACGCCGGAATTTCAACGCCCAGCAGCACGCTGGCGGTGGGGGCCACCGGGTTGTAGGTCATGTCGGAGTGCCACGAAGCCTCCAGATTGCCCAGTCCCCCGATCGGCCGGCCATCGACCTTGATGTTGGAGATGACCGTCACGTACTTGTTCGGAAACCGGGCGCGCGCCTCTTCGGACATCCGGTCGTACTGTGGCATGGGCTCCAGCGGGCCCAAGCGCGCACTGAAGCGCTGCAGGTCGTCGACATCGAGCTGCTGGTCGCGGAAACGGATGACGCAGCGGTCGAGCCAGGTCTTGTAGATGCGCTCGAACTGTTCGTCGGTGAGCGTCTTGACATCGACATCGAGGATGTCGGCCCCGGTGTGTTCGGTCAGCGGAACGATTTGCATGGACCTTGTCTCCGGATGAGGAAGGAGTTCCGCGCCGGCGGGTTGCCGCGCAGGCGTCTGTGAACGGCCGGCCCACTGTATTATTAACAATTAATTATCGTCAACCGATTGTTGGCGACGAGCTGGCGGAGCATCCATGTTTGAAACCGAGGGCCTGTCGCGAACATTGTCCGAACGCGTTGCCGCGACGCTCGCCGAGCAGATCGCGGCCGGCGAACTCAAGCCCGGCGAGCGGCTGATCGAGGCCAACGTGGCCAAGTCTCTGCAGGTCAGCCATGGCCCGGTGCGCGATGCGCTGCGCCTGCTGCAGAGCGCCGGCGTGGTCACCATCTCCGCCTACAAGGGCGCGCATGTGACCGAACTGTCGGAACAGGAGTTGTCCGAGCTCTTCCAGGTGCGTGCGGCACTGGCGGGCCTGCGGGCACGCTGGCTCGCGGAAGACCCGCTTCGTCATGAGCGGATCGCCTCGCTGGAGGCGCCGATCGCCGAACTCGCGCGCCTGGGCGAGCTGCCCGATCAGCAGGCACAGTATGTGTCGACCGCCCTGGACATCAGCCGGCGGCTGACCGAACTGCTCAGCAACCGCTGGCTTCGCTCGATGATGGACTCCTTGTCGCTTCAGACGACCCGGTATGCGCGGCTCGCGCTCAGCACGCCGGCCGGCCGGCGAAAGTCGGCCCGCCGATGGCGCAAGCTGCTCGAGCTGATCCGGGCGGGCAAGGCCGAACAGGCCCAGGAGCTCGCCACCCGGATCTCGATGGCAACCCACGCCGCGGCCGCGAAGGCCGTACGTGCCCGGCGGCGCGAAGCGGCCAATGGGTCCGGGGCCGCAGCATCGGACAAGTGAAAGCCCGCCCGCCCGCGGAAAGCCAGCAAGCCAGCTCGCGCGTGCCTTGCGGCCCGCGCCTCCCTCCGACCCTGCCGAG